>JAIXUV010000339.1 GCA_027483345.1 Verrucomicrobiales bacterium
CAAAGAGGCCCGAACTCAGCTTCCCAAGCCCTTTCCTGGCGGCGTGAAGCTGCAGTGGGACAATCCGCCGGATTCCGGAGACCTCCGTGCCGCGACGCTCCTTTTCCCACACGACGGAGAGGATTGGGACATCTACCTTGACCGTGTCCCGGAGGGGCAATGGGCCGCTTCAGCCGATTCACGTCGAGAGGGCTCGGAGGTCGTCTTCCGCCCTGTCTTCACCCGGTTTGAAGCCGCTTGGCCCTCAAAGGCTGGCGGACTGCTTGTCCGCAAGCTTCCAGGAGGAGGGCGTATTGGATACTCGTTTGGAGCCGAGATCGCAACGGGAGCACCAAAGCCCTCAGACGGCCTCTCCAACGGAGCCTCCGCTCCGGTGGTTCCCGAAGTAGCCGGAAGTTCGTCCTTCGGCGGCATGTTGGTGGCGGCCTTCCTGGGGGGGCTCGTGCTGAACATCATGCCGTGTGTCCTGCCGGTGATTGCGTTGAAGATCCTTGGTTTCGTGGGGCAGGCCAGTCAGCAACCCGGTCGTGTGCGCCTGATGGGCTTGGTCTATGGGGCAGGCGTCTTGGCTTCATTCCTCGCCCTGGCGGCTTTGGTGATCGGCGTGAAATCCGCCGGGGGCACCGCCTCTTGGGGGATGCAGTTCCAGAATCCGAAGTTCCTGCTGGTCACAACGGCATTGGTCCTCCTGGTCGCCTTGAACCTCTTCGGAATCTTCGAGGTCATCCTTCCGGGAGCCGCGATGCAGTCCGCCTCGGATCTCGCCGGCAAGGAGGGGATCGGTGGCGCCTTTTTCAATGGTGTCCTCGCCACGCTGTTGGCCACCCCATGCACCGCACCCTTTCTTGGAGTCTCGCTGGGCTACGCCCTCTCCCAGTCCTCCGGTACCATCCTTCTCTTCTTCCTGACCGCAGGTGCCGGTCTCGCCTTTCCCTACGTCCTGCTGTGCTGGCAGCCGGCCTGGCTCCGGTTCCTGCCAAAGCCCGGCAACTGGATGGTGACGTTCAAGGTGGCGATGGGCTTCCCGGTCTTGGCCACAGGCCTGTGGCTTTTCACCCTCGCCACGCCGCATTACGGCGCGGACAAGGCCTTCTGGGTTGCCATGTTCCTGGTCGCTGTCGCCTTGGGGGCTTGGGTGTTCGGCACCTTCGTCCAACATGCCCGCAAATCGACCATCGCCGGTTGGTTGGCCCTGCTGGCGGTGACGGCAACCGCCTACGGATGGTTCCTGGAAGGCGAATTGGACTGGCGTCATCCCCCGGCCCGGGGACAGGCCAAGTCCTTGCACACGGGTCCCATCGCCTGGGCGGCTTGGTCGCCCGACGCCGTCGCCGCATTGCGTCGGCAGGGGCGCCCGGTGCTGGTCGATTTCACCGCCGACTGGTGCACGACGTGCCAGATCAACAAACGCCGCGCCATCGAGGTCGAGCCGGTGGTGAAGAAGATCGAGGAGCTGAAGTTCGCCTCCCTGATCGGAGACTTCACCTTCGAGGATCCTGCGATCGCGGTCGAGTTGCGGCGTTTCCGGCGCGCCGGAGTTCCGCTGGTGCTCGTCTATCCGGCGGACCCGTCGCTGGAGCCGATTGCTCTCCCCGATGGAATCCTGTCGCAGTCCGATGTGATTGCCGCCTTGGAACGCGCGGCCAGTCCCCGACGTTGAATGCCCGGGATACAGGTGGTCTTGTCCACTTCCGTCGGTGAAGTTCCCGCTCCCGGCTTCTCCTCAAGGCCGGCTTCGGACAACCTGCCGCCATGGCGTCCATCGCCTTCCATGTCATGCGCCGGCTTGCGGATTGGCGACGACGACGCTTCGTCGCGCGGATCCCGGAACGGGTGGGCGCGCCCGACGCGTCGCTGCCGGATTTGCCTCTGACGCTCCTCGCGTTCTGTGGCCGGCGTGACTTCCCGGAGCAGGTGGCCAGCTGGCTTTCCTTCCGGAGATGGGTGGGGCGTCCACGGAGGTCGGTCCTCGTCTCGGATGGAACGTTGGGCGAACCCGAGATCCAGACGCTCCGACGGTTCGAACCACGTCTTGAGGTGTCATCGCTGGAGCAGTTCGGTGGTGCCCTTGCCAGCGACCGCATGCGCCGCTACGCCGAGGCCATCCCGATGGGCAGGAAACTCCTGGTCATGAGGGCCGTGGATTCGCTGGCGCCGTGTCTCTATGCCGACTCGGACATCCTCTATTTCCCCAAGGCGGCGGAGCTTGGCACCTCGGGTTTTTGGAACCGAAGCGTGCCCGGTTACCTGTTCGATCCCTATCCATCGCTCGACCTGCGACTGATCCAAGGTGAAGCCGATCGGGACTCGCCTGTGAACGCCGGATTCCTGGCGATCCCGGGTCCAATCGACTGGTCGGAGCCGATGCGACGTTTCGAGCGGCTGGAAGGGGAGCCGGTCTTCTTCACAGAACAGACCCTGACCCATCTGGCGATCCGGGGGAGCGGCGGGACGGCATTGGATCCGAAGCGCTACATCCTGCGCATCGAGGACCAATGGCTTGCCCGCGACCGGTTCACCGGGCCGGAGGTGGCGTTGCGCCACTACGTGAGCCACATCCGCTACAAGATGTGGATGAAGGTTCCGCTCTGAGGTGCCTGGTGCCGTTTCGGTGCGGAAGCGCCACCGGAGGGGTCAGCGCCTGCGGATCGCGCAGACCACGAGGTCCCATGGCTTTCCCGGGCGCACAGCGCGGTCGAGGGCGACCAAGCCACTCAGCATGAGCTTCGGAATGTAGGGTGTCTTCGCTCCTCCGACACGGATCAGCGGCTTGCGCCAGTAGTGCATGATCGCCCGCATGAATCCGAAGAAACAGCTGCGGTGCGCCACCACCTCGAACCCGGCGCCTTCGAGAAGTCCACGGAACTCCCCCACCGTGTAGCCTTGGCGGGCGTGGTTGGGATCCCAAGGAGCCGGAGTCTGGGGCACCGAAGCCAGCAACAGGCCCCCTGGCTTCAGGACCCGAGCGAGTTCCGCCGCCGCCTTGGCGTGGTCGGGAATGTGTTCGATGACCTCCGTGCACAGGCAGCTTTCGAAGCTCGCATCCGGGTAGGGGAGTTCGGTCAGGGAACCCGCGACCACATGGTGTTTCGGTCGGCGGCCGGCGACCTTTTCCGGATCGGGCGCGGAGATATCGATGTCGTCGATCCGGACGATCTCATGGAAGGACTCCAGGAATTCCCAATAGAGACCTTCCCCGCAGCCGGCGTTGAGGCAACGACCGGAGAAACGGCGCCCTTCAAGCGTCTCGTGCAGCACCGGCGTCTGGGCGATCAGACGGGCCGCATCCGGAAATCCCGGTTGGAGCCAGGACCAAAGGAACGAGTTCTTGATCAGGGATCGCATGGTTTCGAGTCGTCGAACGCTACTCCGGGGAGCGTGGAAGGGTCGAGGTCCGAAGACGTTCCGGGCGAGGCGAACGGGTGCGGCTTCAGGCCTGCGGGAACGCCTGCGGGGGCGGGACCGGGATGGTGACCTGGACGGAGGCTGGGCCGTTGACGCCGGAAGCGGCGGCGGTCGGTTCGGCGGACCGGCCGCCGACTTTCGGGGCGACCGCCGCAAGGGCGCCGAGGGCGGATGCACCACGGGGCAGGAGGACCAGTTCCGCCTCTCCCCGAAGGAGCCCTTGGACCTCGAGCACCTGAAACAGGGCGTTCTGGATCTCCGGATCGGCCGAGATCTCACGCAGCGCGGCACCCACGATCTCGGGTCGGATCGCCCCGGCCTTGGCGAACTCGACCGCCGCCTGACGGTCCGCGGTGCCGGTGATGACGTTCACCTGGTTCGCGCCGTCCTGTCGGATGGCCGACGTGACCTGGCGGAGCCGGTTGACCACCTTCTCCTCAATCTGGCGGATCATGCCGACATCCCGGAAGTGGACCTTCCGGATATAGACCGATCCGAGGAGGTAGCCCCATTCTTGAGACTTGGCGCAGACCTCGTCGCGGACGGTTTGGCTCATCACATGGCGGTTCACCAGCATGTCGCCCAGCCGGAGGTTGCTGAGGCAGCGGACGGTGGCGTTGCTCACGTTGGCGGCAAGGGATCCGCGGGGATCGGCGTTGCGGAAGAGGTAGGCGACCGGGTCGTTGACGTACATCTCGTACCAGACGCCGATGCCCATCGGGGCGCCTTCCTCGGAGTTCACCGGTTGGCTGCGCAGGTAGTCCTGATACAGTCGGAGGTCGACCGTCTCGACGCGGCCCAGCCACCGGACGATCAGCGCCCGCCAACCCAGGCGGGACCAGAGGAAGTGGATCCCCGGTTCGTCGAGGATGCCGATGACCTTGCCGAAGAGGACGAACACCTGGCAGCGGCGCTCGCGGACGATCGTGTACACGCCGGCGAGACGCAGCATCCAGAGCAGGAAGGGAACGCCGACGGCCAGCAGCATGAACGAGGCGACGGCGGCCACCGCGAAGGCGGCAAAGCCGCCGGATCCGAAGCGCTGGGACAGTTCAGGAAGGTCATTCATGGTCCACCTCCACAAAGGCCCGGCGTGCGCGGCTGAAGAGGCTCAGGCGCACGTTGCGTACATAGGCCTCGACCGCGGGCTGGCCGCTGCGACGGAGGTCGGTGAGCTGCCGGGCGAGGGCCCGGATCGGTTCCACCTCGGCCTGTGCCCGCAGCGTCTCGATCTCCACGGCGCGGCGTGACTGGACCAGCTTCTGGTCGGCACCGGCGTGGGCGAGGCTGATGTCCGAGGAAACCTGGTTGTAGGCGGTGTTGATCGCGGCGAGCGCGGACTCCACCTCGTGGGGTGGGTCGATGCCGGTGATGAGCGAGGCGTCGAGCGTGATGCCGTAGCGGGCTGCGCTGGACCGACATTCGCGGTCCATGTGCTCGTTCAGGTCGCGCAGGTTCTTCCGGAGGTCGTTGATCGAAACGCCGATCGCCGCGCCGTGTGCCGTCGGCTCCGTGCCGTCGGCCACCTCGCTGGGCGGCGCCTCGAAGTTGGCGATCCGTTCGCGGAGCACCGAGACGAAGTAGCCCATCACATGGACGATCGGATACTTCACCCCGAAGAGGTAGGCGTAGAGGTTGCGATCGCTGACCCGGTAGCGGATCTGGCCGCTCAGTCCGGTGTTGAGCTGGTCCTTGGTCACCGCCTCGAGGATCGAGCCCTGGCGGTTGGCCGAGGGTTGCTCGGGATCGGCGGCCATCGAGATGGTCTGGGTGGCGACGGTCACCTTGTGGACCTCTTCCCACGGCCACTTGAAGTAGGGGCCACCCGCCGGGATCACCCGGACCTGCGGGTAGCGGTAGCGCTCACGTTCTTCCGGACGGAGGTCCGCAGAGATCGGATCGTCGAGGGTGGTGGCCCCTTCGATCCGTTCCGCCCGGCCGAAGCGGGTCTTCACCGCCCGTTCATTCTGGTCGACGGTGTAGAATCCGGTCAGCACCACCCGCAGCACAAGCCAGGCGAGCAGTCCGACGCAGCATCCGAGGAATAGAGCCATGGTGTTGGGGAAAGTTTCGCCGACTCCAAAACCCTACGGACAAGCGACCGTCATCCAAGTGCGAATTGACTCCGGCATTCCAACCGGCCGGCTCCGGCCTTCGCCATTGCAGGGATCCTCAGGGCTCGGCGACCTTGGTTCATGCGCCTGACCCAACGCCTCCTATTCCTGCTTCTTCTGGGGACGGTCCTTGTCCATGCCGAGGACGCCGCACCGAAGCCCGACTCCAAGCCGGAGTCCAAGGACGGGACCTCGTCCAAGGAGGAAACCAAGGCGAAGGAGGTTCCGGATCGCAGGAGCGTGACCGAGCACGAGTTGACGGTCGGTGGCCGGAAGATCGCGTTCACCGCGACGGCGGGCCTCCAGACCCTCAGGGATGCGGGCGGCAAACCCACCGCGGAGATCTTCTACATCGCCTACACCCGAAAGGGGGCCACCAATCCCGCCGCGAGGCCGTTGACGTTTTCCTTCAACGGCGGGCCCGGTTCCTCGTCCGTGTGGCTCCATCTCGGCCTGCTGGGGCCGAAGCGCGTGCGTCTTCGCGATGACGGATTCGCGGTGCCGCCGCCCTACGAGTTGGTGGACAACGAGTCGTCCCTCTTGGATGAAACGGACCTGGTCTTCATCGACCCCGTCGGGACCGGTTACAGCCGTGCGACGAAGCCGGAGGAAGCCCGGAACTTCTATGGGGTCAACGAGGACGCCCGGAGCATCGGTGAGTTCATCCGGTTGTACGTGACGCGGAACGGCCGTTGGTCGTCGCCGAAGTTCCTCATCGGGGAGAGTTATGGCACCACGCGCGCGGCGGCACTCAGCGGTGAGCTGCTGGGGACGCACCGGATGAACCTCAACGGCATCATGCTGGTTTCGACGGTGCTGAACTTCCAGACGATCTGGGGCGGCGAGGGCAACGACCTGCCGCACGTGCTCTACCTTCCGAGCTACGCGGCGACCGCATGGTATCACAAGAAGCTGGCGCTGGAACTCCAGGCCAAGCCGTTGTCGGAGGTGTTGAAGGAAGCCGAGGAGTTCGCCGTGGGCGACTACAACCAGGCGCTGCTGCTCGGCTCCGGGCTGGATGCCGCGCGCAGGACCGCGGTGGTGCGGCGGATGTCCCGGCTCACCGGGCTTGCCGAATC
>JAIXUV010000057.1 GCA_027483345.1 Verrucomicrobiales bacterium
CAGGTCATCGACGACATCCTCGACGTGACCCAGTCCTCCGAGGTGCTCGGCAAGACCGCGGGCAAGGACGTCAAGGCGGGCAAGGCGACCTACCCGGCAATCGTCGGCCTCGACGAATCGCGGCGCATCGCGGCCGCCCTCACGCGGAAGGCCTTTGCAGCGCTGAAACCATTCCGGGGCAAGGCGACGGCGCTTGAAGCGATCGCAGAGTACCTGCTGAAGCGCGACCACTGATCCGATTGGGGTTGGACACGGGTTCGCAAGGATTGGAGCCCTGTGTGGAGGTGCGTCAGGTCGATGTGGGCACCGTGGGGATGGGCTGACCCGCACTTCCGGACGACGGCTGGGGATGAAGTGAACTTGATCCGAGATCCGCGATGAATAGCGTCTGCGACGTGTTCCCACGATCGGCTCTGACAACACTGCTCTCCGGCCTTCTCGGCGCTTTCCTTGCCCAAGCCGCAGGGAATCCGACGGACCTGGCCGGCCAGGTCCGTCGCGGGCAGACCTTGTACATCGCCCACTGTTCGATGTGCCACCAGGTGACGGGAAGGGGCGCTGCTGGGACCTATCCGCCATTGGCCGGTTCCGATTTCCTTGTGGGCGACAAAGGACGCCGGTCGGCGGTGGCCGCGGTGGTCGGAGGACTCCAGGGACCGATCACGGTCAACGGTAAGGCCTACAACAACCAGATGCCGGCCGTGGTCCTTGACGACCAAGGCGTCGCCGACGTCCTCACCTTCGTCTTCAACCAGTGGGGCAATCCGGGCGGTGCGTTTTCCACGGACGAGGTGGCCCGCATCCGCGCCGATTCGCCGTTCAAGACCTTCGCCGACCTGGTGAAGGCCAACGCCTACGAGCCGTTGCCCAAGGCGCCCGAGGGAACCCGGGCCCGGGAAACGGTTCGGCTGAACGAGTTCGTGGTGCGCATCGCCGGCGACGGCAAGGGACGCGTGGCGTATCTGCTGACCGGCGACGGATCCGTCCGCCGCCTGGATCTCGCGACACGGAAGATCACTCCGCTGTTCGCCGCGGCCGACTACCTGCCGAACGGCGGCGCCGGGATCTCCGCAGCGGGTCTCCATCTCGACACCCGGAACCGCCTGTGGATCGTGACCAACCACCGTCGCGAGGAAGGATCTGCCCTGGTGACGAACGAGGTCACGATCCATCGGACCTCCCGGGTCGATCCGCAGGGCAATCCGACGGCACCGAAGGCGTGGTTCCAGATGCGCTACCCATGGGGAATCGGTCCCTACAACCACGGCGCATCCCATGTCGCCGTCGGTCCCGATGGACGCCTCTACCTCGCCTCGGGTTCGCGGACGGACGGCGGTGAACGTGGATCGGATCCGCGTCTGGGAACGATGGGGGAAACGGACCTCACTGCGGCGCTGCTGCGTTTCGATCCGGAGTCCGAGTCACCCGAGCCCGAGGTCGTGGCGCGGGGGATCCGGAACGCCTGGAGCTTCGCATGGGATTCCTCGGGCCACCTCTTCAGCGTCTCCAACGGCCCGGATGCGCATGCCTGCGAGGAGATGGATTGGATCCGTCCGCCGGCATTGGGCGAGTCCCCGCGGCATCACGGGTTTCCGTACCAGTTCGAGGATTGGAGCCCGGTGCGGGCAGCGTATCCGCACACGCCGAAATCGCCGGAGGGCGTCTCGTTCGTGCACCCGGTGAAGAACCTGGGTCCCGACGCGCAGCCTGAAGGCCGGACCGGCTGGACCTTCTCGCCGCACTCCTCGCCTGCGGGAATGGTGTGGCTGGACGGCCGCTGGCCCGAGGCATGGCGGAATGCCTTCCTCGTGGGACGATTCGGGAACCTGATCTCGGGGGACCAGGGGAAGGACGCCGGCTTCGACGTCCTCTCGGTGCGGCCTTCAAGGACGACGGACGCCGAGGTTTGGGAGGCGACGACGAAGACCTTCCTGGCGCCGCTGGGGCGTCCGTTGGACCTGCATCTCTCGGGTGGTCGTCTCTACGTGCTGGAGTACACGCGGCCCACCGATTTCAAGAGCGGCCGCGGTTGGCTTCCGGGACGGATCCTTGAGGTCGAGCCGTCAGGCCCCTGAGTGGGCGGCCGCGGGTGCGCGGCGGAGGCGTGCCCGGGCGTTGTACTCGGGCACCCCGCTGGCCGGATCCACCCGTCCCGCGCGGAGCAGCGAGTTGCCCTCGGGCCAATGCACCTGGAGGTTGCCGGTGCTGATGGGGGCGATGAACACGGTTCCGACCATCCTGCCAGCCGCGTTTGAAAGCTCCACCTTGTCGCCGGATTCCAGGCCGAGACGCGCCGCGTCCTTGGCGGCGATGAAGACGGCGTCCCGACCGGCCCCGGTCAACGGATCCACCTCGGCGTAGATCAACGAATTGAACTGCTTTCCCCGCCGGGTGCTGACGACGAAGGAGTCCTCTGTGTCGGGAATGCCGTCGAACTCCGGTGACTCGACCGCGGCAGCGGGCAGGGGAACGCCCCGGAAGTGGGCCTTTCCGTCGGGAGTCCCGAAGTGGCCGCCGTCGCAGAGCCGTTGTCCGCCATACTGGATCGCGTCCCCGGTGGAGCGCAGGTCCTCGCAGCCGGCGTAGAAGGGCACGATCCGGGCGATCTCCGCACGGAGAGCCCAGCCGTCGGCGCCGCCCAGCAGGTGGGCCGTCTCGGGGCGGGCGGCCGCGGCGACGTCGCGCAGGATCTTCCACTCGGCCCGGGCTTCGCCGATCTGCCGTGGGATCTCGGGTGAGAAGGCGATGCGACGTTCCGTGGTGGTCTCGATGCCGCCGTCGTCCTGTTCGTAGCGGGTCTTGGCGGGGAGCAGCAGGACCGCTTCCCGTGCGGGCAGGAGCATCTGGTCGGTCACGACGATGTCCTGGTGTATGCGCAGCGGGACGTTCCCGAGGGCGTGGGCCACATGGTCCGGATCGGGCAGGGTGCGGAGGAAGTTTCCGCCGACGTTGTAGAAGACGTCCAACGATCCCGAGCCGCAGGCCTCGACCATCTCCACGGCGGAGAGGCCCGGGCCCGCGGGGATCGGGAACCCGTAGGACCCGGCGAGGGCGGCGCGATGGGCGTCGGTGAGCGGCTTGCCGCCCGGCAGGGCCGAGGCGTAGCAGCCCATCTCGGCGCCGCCTTGGACAGAGCTGTGACCGCGGATCGGCATCAGTCCGGTCTTCTCGCGGCCGACGTAGCCCATCGCCAGCCCGAGGTTGAGCACCGCGCTGACGGCGTCGCCACCGTAGCCGTGCTGGGTGATGCCCATGCTCCAGACGAAGACGGCGTTGCGGGACCGGTGGAGCAGTTCGGCGAACTCCTCCATGGAAGCCCGAGGCAATCCGGCCGAGGCCTCCAGGACCTCGAAGGACGTCGCCTCGACGGATTCGCGCAGCGACTCGATTCCCACGGTGTGTTCCCGGACGAAGTCATCACGGACCCAGCCACGGGCGAAGAGCACCTTCAGCACGCCGGCGATGAAGGCGATGTCGCCGCCCTGGGTGACCGGGAACCACCAGTCGGCGATGCCGGTGCCGAAGAGCGCGGAGGCGGCCGAGCTGGGGACCCAATACCGCTTCATGCCCGGCTCGAGATACGGATTCACCAGGGCGACACGCGTGCCGAGAGCCTTGGCCTCGTGCAGGTACTTGGTGGTCACCGGTTGGTCGTTCGCCGGGTTGGAGCCGAAGAACACGATGAGGTCCGTGCCATACCAGTCGCGGTAGGAACACGTCGACGCGGCATGGCCGATCGCGAACTTCATCGCGGTGGTGCTTGGCGCATGGCAGAGCCTCGCGGCGTTGTCCACGTGCGGCGTGCCGAGGAAGCGGGCCGCCTTCTGGGCCATGTAGTAGACCTCGTTGGTCACGCCGCGGGCGGTGACGAAGAAGGCGATGCGATCCGGAGTCGTCGCCCGGATGCGGCTCCCCGCCAGCGCCAGAGCCTCGTCCCAGGAAACGCGTCGGAAGCCGCGTTCGCCCGCGCGACGCAGCATGGGGTAGGGAAGCCGGCCCAGTTCGCGGAGCGCGGCGTTGTCGAGGGCGCGTAGCTTCTGGACGTCGCCCAGGAGGCCCGGATCCATCGCCGGCATGGTGTTCAACCGAAGCAGGTTCAGGCGGGTCATGCACAGGTGCGTGCCCTCGATCGTCCAGTCGTGGAGACCGGCCACGCCCAGCGCGCAGCCGTCGCAGACGCCCTGGCTGAGCACCTTCCAGCCGTAGGCGAGGTTGTCGCGGTTCCGCCAGACGATCCCGGCCATGTCGCGGAAGTGCTTCGGCTTGGTGGTGCCGAGGCCGAAGGGGATCGCCTGGAGCATCCGCTCGGACAGGCTGCGTTCGACGCGGTGGCTTTCTTGCATGGCTTCAGCGTTCCTCGGATTCGAACTCGCAGACGACCGGCCGGTGGTCGGAGGCGAGTCCCCAGTCGGCGACGACCGGGAGGAAGGATCCCTCGCGGCGCCACTCGCGGACCATGCCGGGCGAAAGCAGCATGTAGTCGAAACGGCTGTAGGTGTCCTCCTTGCCGTAGAAGTGGGTCCACGCGACATGGCGCGGGTCCCAGCGCGGATTCTCGGACGGCAGGTGGTCCCCGTTGCGTTCCACGGGCCGCGTGTCGGTGAGAGGCGTCCGCGTGTTGCCGCCGACCAGGGCTCGGATGGCTCGGGAATCCTTGGTGTCGTTGAAGTCCCCGCACACGACGATGTTGGCGTCGGGCTTCTCCTTGAGACGCTCCTCGACAAGCCCGCGGAGCAGACGTGCCTCCTGTTCGCGGAGCTGGGCCTCGTCCGCGGCGGCGGTGGTGCGCTTGGACTTGAGGTGGGCGGTGAACAAGGTGAACCGGTAGCCTGGGGACGGCTGGATGCCGACTTCGAGGAACCCGCGGCTCACGCGGAAGCGGCGGCCGTCGAGGAGGAAGCTCTCGTTGGTGTGTGGGTTGCGGGACACGATGGGGAACCGGCTCAGGATACCGACCTGGATGGCTTCGTCTGCGCCGTGGACCAGTTCCATGTGGGGAAGATCGAGGCCCTTGGCGGCCAGGCGGCCCTGGATCTCCAGGAGCGCGTTGGTGCCCCCGATCTCCTGGAACGCGATCACGTCGGGCCGGATCGATAGGATCATCTCGGCGACCTTGGCCCGATGCGCCTCGGGCTTCGGGGTGCGTGTGCCGACCGGTTCCAGCAGGTAGTTCTCGACGTTGTAGGTGGCCACCCGGAAGCGTTCGCCGAAGGCCTCGAAGGCGAGGAGGGCAGAAAGCAGCGGGAACAGGAGAGGCGTCAGCGGGTTCTTCCGGCGCATGGCGATTGAGGCTAGGGAGCGGGGCCTCCGGACCAAACTCTTTTTGCGCGACCGCGGTGCGGTGATACGGTCGACCGTGTTGATCGCCAGGCCGCCACTCCTGTCACCGGACGCCACCATCGCCTCCGGTACCACCGCCCCATCCGTGAAGCCCCTTTCCGACAAGCAAAGCGAACCCGACCACCGTCAACTGCGCATCGACAAGGTCGGCGTGCGGAACCTGAGGTTTCCCATCCAGATCCGGGATCGCACCCACGACCTCCAGAACACGGTGGCCACGATCGGCCTCTTCGTGGACCTGCCGAAGGAATTCAAAGGCACCCACATGAGCCGGTTCGTCGAGGTGCTCAACAGCCACGGCGGCGTGGTCCACGTGGAGAACATCCCCGACATCCTCCGCGCCATGCAGGAGCGCCTGAAGGCCCACAGCGCCCACCTGGAGATGGAGTTCCCCTACTTCCTCGTGAAGCGCGCGCCGGTCTCAGGCAAGGAAGGCGTCATGGACTACCAGGTCCGCTTCGACGCGGCGATGCATGGGACCGAACTCGACTTCGTCCTCACCGTGAAGGCCAACGTCACCACGTTGTGCCCTTGCTCGAAGGCGATCAGCAAGTACGGCGCCCACAACCAGCGGGGCGAGGTGACTGTCCAGATCCGTTCGGAGAAGATCATCTGGATCGAGGAACTCATCGCCTGGATCGAGGCCAGCGGTTCCAGCGAGATGTATTCTCTCTTGAAACGGGAAGACGAGAAGGCGGTGACGGAACGCGCCTATGAGAACCCGGTGTTCGTCGAGGACCTGGTCCGCAACGTGGCCCTGCGGTTGAACCAGCATCCGGACATCTCGTGGTACAAGGTGGAGGCGGAGAACCAGGAGAGCATCCACAACCACAACGCCTACGCCTGCATCGAGAAGGGCTGAACCGGTCCGAACGCACCACCTCCAAGGTGGGAATTCCGAGAGGGTCCGGGATCAATGGATCCGGGGTCAGGTCTCCAAACGAAAAAGCGGCACCGGATCCGGTGCCGCTTTTCTGTTTCCCGAAGTCCGTTCCGTCGTCGGGATCCCAGTGGGGAAGCCGCGGAGGAGGGACAGGGAGACCCTGCTAGGCGATCAGGCCTTGGCGGTCTTGGTGGCCTTGGGAGCCTTGGGAGCCGCGGCCGCGCGGTTCAGCGCCAACTGGAGGCGGGAAGCCTTGCGCTGCGCGGTCTTCTTCTTGATCACGCCACCCTTGGCCGCCTTGGCGTAGGCGGAGATCGCGGCGGACAGGGCGCCCTTGGCGTCCTCCACCTTGCCGGCGGCGGCCTGGGTGACGAACTTCTTCTCGAAGGTCTTCACACGGGAGGTGATGGACTTGTTGCGGGCGGCCTTGCGGGCACTGCTGCGGACGCGCTTCTCGGCAGACTTCGTATTCGGCATATCTCAGTTCCTAGAAAAGGGGCGTTAAATACGGTTCCGGCACCGGGTTTGTCAACGTTCCGTTTCATAGGATGTGCTTCGTGCATCGGGATCCGCTTGCCCAGGTGACCCGTGAAAATCCAACGGCTTTGCCTGCGTATTCATGGATGTCGGCACACCCAAACGCCGACGGAAGGCAACAAACCGACACCCAAACAAACACATGAAGTCCCCCATGCTCCGCATCCTCGCCATCACCACCGCACTGCTGTTCGCGGGTTCCGCCGTCGCCGCCGAGAAGGCGGTCTCCGGCATCTCCGGTGACACGACGGCAGCCACCGGCAAGACCTCAACCCGCTCCACCTATCCGTTCCGCGGCGAGGTGGAGTCGGTCGAGTCCGACCATCTGCTGCTCGCCCGGAAGGACGGCACGCGGAAGGTGGTCATCGCCTCGGAGAGCCAGTTCGAACGTGACGGGAAGTCGATCGCGGCGTCCGAGGTGAAGCCCGGCGACTACGTGAAGGGCCTGCTCCGCAAGGACGGTTCCGGAACCGAAGTGGTCGTGAAGGCGAGCGCCGGGGTCCGGCCGGAGAAGGGTTCCAACAAGAAGACCAAGAAGACCTCCTGATCCGTTCCCGGTTCCCTGCATCACAAGCCGCCGGTCCGTCAACGGGCCGGCGGCCTTTTCCTTGGATCCATCGTCACGGCGACGTCCACGATGGTCAGTGGCCTGGTCTCACAGCGAGCCCTCGGGATTGCCGCGGATTGCGATGCTCAGCCCAGAGGAGGTCCGCCGTGGTGGACGGCGTAGGAGGCGTAGCCGGCCGCGTCGGAGAGCATGGCCTCGATGGCGGCCGCCAGCGGGGCATGGGCGACGAAGCCGGAGAAGGTGGCCCGGTCCCCGATCCGGTTCTCGAGCACGAAGGCCGGCCTCTGCCGAAGGCCCAACGCATGGAACTCCGCGGTCGACCGGCGGCAACGCGCCTCGATCTCCGGGCTGCGCGCCAAACGCATCAACTCCTCCGGATCGAGGTCGCAGGCCTTCGCGGCCAGATCCACGGAGACCTGCCAGTCGGCGACCTTGAGTCCCCGGAGCACTGCGCCCGCGGCGATGGCCAACCGTGCGCGGTCGTCTTGGATGCCGAGTTCTCTGGCCGCTTCCGGAACCAGGTTGGGCGCGAGGTATTCGGAAAGCCCGGGCTCGAACCATTCGGAATTCAGCATGTATGGGGAACGCATCAAGGTTCCGCTGCGCCGGTAGAACCAATCGCACTGTGCCCGGCTCACCGGAAGCCCGGACGGATCCATCAAGGCGACTTTCCAGTCGAACTCCACGCGGTCGCCGAATTCGGCGCGAAGCCGGGCCCAAGTGGGTTCGACCCAATGGCACCAGGACGAGACGACCTCGAGGAAGAGCGTGACCTTCATCGAGGCCAACCCTCGCGCAGCGAAGTCCGCCGGCAATCCGGAAATGACGGGGGCGATCGGGACCGCATTTTTTTCATGCGACGGCTGTTTTCGTTTCCCAACCCGCTCGGGGTTTCTACCCTACGCCCTAAGGGAAAGACCCGAGGGAAACCCGGGACTTGGGAAGGGGAACTTGAACTGGGAAGAAATCGATCGACTGGACCGGTTGCGTTCGCTCGCCATGGAGACCGAACGTCGCCTGCGTGACAACGAGGGGCTGCTCTCCGCCAATGGCATGGACGTTCCCGGCGAGATCCAGAAGCTGAGGGATGAGTTGGGGCGGATCGAGGCCCAGCACCGGCGTTCCGACGAGGCGTTCGAGCGCATGCTCCAAAGCCTGGCCGATCTCGCCGATGCGCGACGCGATCTCTACAAGGCGCTCCAGCTGCTCGTCGCGGCGGCGGAGAAGGAGAATTCGCAGTCCCCGGAGATCAAGAGGGCCCGCGAGGTCCTCGCCGACCTCAGCCGCGAGATGCCCTTGAATTGAGCGCCGACTTCCTCCGGCTTCCACGCAAGCGGGACTTCTGGTTCAACCGCGTCTCCGGAATTCTTGGCGTTCGCGCCGGTTGATTCGGGCCAAGTCGCGTCGGGTCTGGTCCATCTCGCCCTCGATCTGGGCGATGAAGGTGGCGCAGCTGGAGCAAAGTCCCCCGAAACCGGTGACCAGATCCCGCTCCGCGAAGTCGTCGGTCACCACGAGCACGGGACCGTATTCGCGGAACCGGTAGGCCGCCCGTTCGATCAGGTCATCCGCCGTCTGTCCAGACTTCGAGAAGATGACCTCGACGGGTTCGCCGGCTTCCTTCGACACCGTGGGCTTCCGGCCTTGGCCGTCGAAGAACACGGTGATGGGTGTGCCGAGACGGGTCTGGTACTCGGACAATACCCGGACGAGCGCGGTGCGTGCCTGCTCGGAATGACGGGCCTTCGTCGGCTCCAGAGCGGGCCAGGCATGAAGGAGGCTGTAGCCATCCACCAAGATCCGGATCAAGGGCATCGCAGTCGAAGCTGGCGTGGAACCGTGGGGATGCCAACGCCGACCGGATCAACCCATGTCCGAGGTGAAGTAGAGGATCCGTCCGCAGTTGGGGCAGGGGACGATCTCGGCTTGTCCGCGGGCGGAGACCGTGGCCTGGGTGGTCAGCTTGACGTGGCACCCGCCGCATACGCCGCCACCGACCCCGACGATCACGTTGTCGCCCTTGGTCTTCACCAGGCGTTCGTAGCGGCTGAGAGTCGAGTCGTCGACGCGGGACGCGGCCTCGTCCCGGGCGTCCGCGGCCTCGTCGATCTCCTCGTTCAACCGGGCCTCCCGGGTGGCGAGGTCGGCCAGGTGCCGATCGGTCTCCGCCTTGACCTCGGCGTTGATCCGCGATGCGGCGGCGACCTCCTTGGCCCCGGACTCCGCGAGTTCCATCAGGGTCAACTGCTGGTCCTCCAGTTGGGAGATCTCGCCCTCCGTGGTCTGGATCTGATGCTGGTACGCCTTGTATTGGTCGTTGCTGCGGGTGTCGTTCTGCTGGGAACGGACCTTCCCGATCCGGTCCTTCAGCGTGTCCACCTCCAGCTCGAGCTTCTTCCGGTCGCTTTCGATCTGCTGCACCCGCTTCTTCACCGTGTCGAAATCGGCGGCGGCCTTGGCGGCCTTCGTCTGCAGGAGGAGGCGCTGGGCGGGCACGGCATCGAGTTCGGCCTGGATCCGGCGGAGGCGGCGGTCGCGGTCCTGGAGCACGAGCAGGTTCTCAATGACGGGAAGCATCGAGGAGAACGCTATCGGTGGCCCGTCGCGCGAGTCAAACAAAGCGGCTGAATCTGCCGCTGGCGAACCGGCGACCCCGCGCTAGGATTCCCGGCATGATCCGCCCCCCCTTGGTTCTCCGTCCCTTGGTCCTGGGATTCCTCGTCCTGGGATGCCTCGCGCTGAAGGCGGCTTCCCCGGCCTTGGAGATGGCCCGGAAACTCAACGAGGCCTTCGTTGAGGTGGCCGAGTCCGCGTCGCGCTCGGTGGTGGTGATCCATGTGCAGTCCCGCATGGACGGCATGGCCGGTTCCGCCCCCGAGGACTTCCTGGAACAGATTCCCGAGGAGCAGCGGGAGCGTTGGGAGCAGTTCATGGAGTTCTTCCGTGGCCAGGGATCTGGGCGCGGTCGCCGCGGCAGCCCGGATTCCGGATCCGAATCCGAATCCGAGGAGAAGCGGCCCTCGTCGAGGGTGCCGCTTCAAGCCGGGCAGGGTTCCGGGATGATCCTCACCGCGGACGGCTACATCTTGACCAACAACCACGTTGTCGAGGGCGCGGAGGAGATCACCGTGGCGTTCAAGGACGGCCGCGAGTTCAAGGCGGAGATCCGGGGCCGCGATCCGGAATCGGACCTCGCCGTGATCCGGCTCAAGGAGAAGGTCCCGGGATTGGTGCCGATCCGGTTCGCCGATTCCGACAAGGTCCGTGTGGGTGAGTTCGCCATCGCCATCGGCGCTCCGTTCCACCTCGATTACAGCGTCACCTTCGGTCATGTGAGCGCCAAGGGCCGCGAGGTGCGTGAAATGGGCGCCTTGTTCGACCAGGACTTCATCCAGACCGACGCCAACATCAACATGGGCAACTCCGGCGGCCCGTTGGTGAACATCGAGGGCGAGGTCATCGGTGTGAACTCCATGATCCGGACCTCTATGGGCGCTCCGGTCGGGATCGGGTTCTCCATCCCGGCCAACCTGGCACGGGAGGTCAGCGACCGGCTGATCGCGGATGGGAAGTTCGCCCGTTCCTGGTTGGGCGTCCGTATCCAGGACCTGACGGAGTCCCTGAACCAGCGGGATCTGGACACCAAGGCCACCAACGGCGTGCTCGTCAGCAAGATCGAGGCGGGCGGTCCGGCGGATGGATCGTCGCTGAGCCCGGCCGACGTCATCGTGGCCGTCGACGGCAAGGCGACGCCGACCACCAAGGTCCTCCGCAGCACGGTTTCACGGAAGCGTCCGGGTACGGAACTCGTGCTGGACGTCATCCGCGGCCAGGAGTCGATGAAGGTCAAGGTCACCGCCGCGGAGAAGCCGTCGCCGGAGAAGCTGATGGCCTCGGCGCGGACGCGTCCGCGTCAGAGGAAGGAGACGCCCACCATGGAACTCGGAATGACGGTCAAGGACCTCGACGAGGACCTGGCCAAGCGGTTCCAGGTCGAACAGACCGAAGGTGTGATCATCACGGATGTCGCCGACGGCTCCCTCGCGGCTCAGTTCGAGCTCAAGCCGGGGGATGTGGTCACCGATATCAACCATGTGCCTGTCACCACCGTGAAGGAGTTCCGGGACGAGGTTCGAAAGGCCAAGGGCCGAGTCCTGGTCAGCTTCATCCGCGATGGGGACAAGCAGTTTGAGGTGCTGAAGGAGCGCTCTAGGTAGGGCGCCCGAAAAGGCCGTAGGGCCGACGCGCCGGGGTTTATGGGTTTTCCCCGGCGCGTTTTTTCATTCCCCGGAACCGGCGCCCGACGCGCGGGTGCCCCGCAGGATCGCCACCACCGCGCGGTCCGCCACCAGATAGCGTGCCGTCACCTCGCGGATCTCCTCAAGGGTAACCGCGGCGACACGTTCCGCCTCGGTCTCGTGGTTCCGGTATCCGAGTCCGTAGAGTTCGTCCAGAGCGTGGGACATGGCGCATTGGCCGAGGTCCTGTCTGGCGATCTTGCGCTGTCCGATGATCTTCGCCTTGGCCCGCTCCAGCTCCTCAGCGGTGAGACCGTCTCGGCGGAGGATCTCCGCCTGCGCCCGCAGCTCGGTTTCGACGGTGTCGACCTGGCTCGGGGAAGTCCCGCAGTAGAACGCGAAATAGCCCTCCGAGCGCCCGGGGAACTGCGACGCGCCGACGTAATAGGCGAGCCCGAGTTCGTCCCGGATCCGCATGAAGAGCCGTGATCCCATGTCGCTGCAGGCCTCCTGGAGCAGCTCCAGCGCGTGGCGGTCCGGCGAGTGGAACGTGGTCCCGGGGAAGCCGATCACGAACACCGCCTGCTCCTTCTCCCGCGTCTCGTCGAAGCGCAGCGTGACGGTGCTGGGAACCGCGGCGGGTGGCGGAGCGACCTTCCCGGGCTTCCACCCGGCCAGGGCCGTTTCGACCGCGCCGCGGACGGCCTCGGCATGGATGTCGCCGTAGACCGCAAGGATGCCGTTCGCGGGCACCACCAGGTTCTGGTGGCATTCGCGGAGCTGCGCCACGGAGAGGGAGCGGACCGATTCCTCGGTGCCGGAGCCATCCAAACCGTAGCCGGTTTCGCCGAAAAGGCCGCGACGCATCAGGCGGAACGCCGACTGGAGGAGCTGGTCCTTCTGGCCGCGGATCGAGGCGAGTTGGGCCTCCCGTTCACGTTCCATGGCGCCGGTGGGGAACTTGGGATGCAGCAGGACGTCGGTGAAGAGGTCCAGGCCGACCGCGAAGTCGTCGGTCAACACCTCCGCACTGAGGCCGAAGCTGTGGTTGCCACCGTAGGCGTCGAGGCTGCCGCCGAGTCCCTCGATCGTCTCCGCGATCTCCTCCGCCGACCGGCGCGCGGTGCCCTTCACGAGCATCCGGGAGAGCAGGGCGGTGATGCCGCTGTCGGCCGGGGTCTCGTAGAGGAGCCCGCCGGAGAACGCGGCGCGGAACTGGACGAAGGGAAGACGGTGGTCCTCCTTCACGAGAAGACGCAGTCCGTTGGAGAGCGCGTAGAGGTGGATCGGATGGTCCGCCGACGCCTCGGCCGCGGAGTCCTCGACGGGTCGGAATCCCTTCGGGAGCAGTCCGTAGAGGCTTCGGTTGGAGTCGGCCAAGTAGGTCTGGGCGACCCGCTGGAGGTCCTGCGGGGTGACCTGCTTCACCGCCTCGAGGTAGCGTTCCGAGAAACCGAGGTCGCGGGCCGCCATCCAGTTGCCGCCCAGGTCCTGGGCCTGGCCTTCCATGGTCTTGCGGGAGGCCAGCATTCCGGCGGTGAACTGCTTCACCGCCTTCGAGCACTCCAGCGCGGCGACCGGCTCGGAGGCGAGGCGGTGGACTTCGGCGAGAATCGCGTCCCGGGCCGCGGCGAACTTGTCGCCGTCGCAGACGCCGCTGACCCCGAAGAGGCCACCGAGCGAGGGCGTGTAGATCCACGCATTCACCGAGTGCACCAAGGCGGAACGGTCCCGGACCGTGCGGTAGAGCCGCGAACTGCGGCCGCTGCCGAGGATGGTCGAAAGGACGTCGAGGGCCGGGATGTCGTGGTGGCGGACCTCCGGGATGTGCCATCCGAAATGGAAGTGGGCCAACTCCACGGGCGCCTCCTCCATGGTCTCCCGCGGTCCGGTCTGGCGGGGTTCCACCGGCAGCACGCTCTCAGGCACGGCGCGGGCCTTGGCCTTGGAGAAGGCGGCGGCCACTTGGGCGATGACATCCGCCGGCCGGATGTTCCCCACCACCACCAGGAAGCAGTTGTTCGGCGCGTACTTCTCGGCGTAGTAGGCGAGGAGGTCCTCGCGGCGGATCGAGTTGAAGATGTCCGGCCAGCCGATCACCGGATGCCGATAGGGGCTGCGAGTGAAGGCGGTCGAGAACAGGCCCCGGCTGGAACGGCGGCCGGGGTCATCTTCGCCCATGTCCATCTCACGTCGGATCACGTCCAACTCCTTCTCGAGTTCGGACTCCGGGAGGGAAGCGTTCTGGACGATGTCGCAGAGGATGTCGATGGCCACCGGGGCGCCGGTGTCGGGGACGTTGATCCAATAGACGGTGCGGTCGAACGAGGTGTAGGCGTTCATGTAGCCGCCGGCCGCCTGGACTTCCTGGTCGATGCGGCCCGGTCCGCGGGTCGTCGTGCCCTTGAACAACATGTGCTCAAGCACATGGGAGAGACCGGCACCGATCCACTTGCCCTCGTCGACACTGCCAGCCCGGCACCAGGCCTGGACGCTCACCACCGGCGCAGAGCGATCCTCACGGAGGATCAATTCCAGTCCGTTTTCAAACCGGTGTACCAACACTCCGGGCGGATTCTGGGGAAACGGTCGGGGACGGGATTCGGACGGCGCGGTCAGGGACAAACTCATGTATGCGAACTGGAAACTTACGGGGCGCACAGACGATTGCAATGTCCTGTCGAAGGAACCGCCGACACCTTCCCCGTGCAAAGCCGCAACTCCCATGGGATCGGATGCAGGCCGCCCAAGGTGCCCGGCTTCCGTCCTGCGCCGGCGCGGAATGGTTCGCCTCAGCGTCCCGCGGGGATGCCCCGGATCACCTCCCGAAGAATCAGCGAGGCGTGCTGCGCCACGGGGCCCTCGGTAAAGTCCGCATCGTTCACCCCTTCCTGTCCGCCGGCGAGGTCGCTCAGGCTCCGGATGATCAGGAACGGCACGCGGTTGGCCCAGCAGACCTGCGCGATGGCCGTGGATTCCATGTCGAGGCACTCCGCCTTCCAGACGCGGAAGGCCCAGCGCCGGTATTCTCGGTTGTCCATGAACACCGGCCCGGCGATGCCGTCGCCACCGACGTGGACTTCGGCGACGCGTCCGCGGAACTCCATCCGGGGCGCCTTGCGAGCCGCCTTGCGGGCGATGTCCAGAAGACCGGGGTCGGCGGCGAAGCTGGCCTGTCGTTCCGGCGCCTCCATGCCTTCGCGGACCGCCCAGACGTGGTCGGGGAAGATGAATCCGAAGTTCTCATGGGGGGCCTTGAAGTACTTCGGGATCACGTACCCTTTGCCGTCGGGTGTGGGGTTCAGGTACGCGGCCTCGCTGTGGTGGTGCCAGCGCTCCGGAATCACCACGTCACCGATATGCCGCTCCGGATTGATGCCCCCGGCGATCCCGGCGAAAAGCACATGGGTGACCCCGAACCGGTCGATGGCCAACTGGGTATTCATCGCCGCATTGACCATGCTGACGCCGCTGGGGAAGAGGAGGAGGTCGTGACCGGCGAACCGGATGCGGCGGAACTCGAGGCCGTTGACCCGTTCGCTGGAGACGGAAGTCGCCGCCTCCTCGAACACGGCATCGTTGGCGGCCAGTTCAGGAGCATAGGCACCCATCACCGCGATGAGCGGGCGGGCGGCTCCGTTTCGTCCAGCCTGGACCGCTTGCGGTCGGTGGGTGGAGCAGGCGGCCAGGAACAATGCAATCCAGAGGATCGCACACGAGGACGGCAGGCGTGACATGGAGGGGGGCTCGGTGTGGCTTCTCGGCACGGCGACGATAGGCCTCAGCGGAAGATCAGGTGGGCCAGGAACAATGCTGCGAGGACGTAGGCCAGCGGAGTCACCTGGCGAGCACGTCCGGTGAGGAGGTTGAAGGAAACGTAGACCACGAAGCCCAGCGCGATGCCTTCGGCGATGCTGAAGGTGAGCGGCATGGCCAGCATGGTGATCACGGCCGGAACCGCCTTGGAGAAGTCGCGCAGGTCCAGTTCCGCCACGCTCTGCATCATGAAGACGCCGACGATCACCAGCGCGGGCGCGGTGGCCACGCTGGGGATCACGGCGATCAGGGGCGTGAGGAAGAGGGCGCCGAGGAAGCAGAACGCCGTGGTGATGGCGGTGAGACCGGTCCGGCCTCCCGCTTCCACTCCGGCAGCGGACTCGATGTAGCTGGTGACCGTGCTGGTGCCGAGGGTGGAGCCGACCATGGCCGCCGTGGCGTCGGCGGTGAGGGCGCGGCCGATCTTCGGCAGGTTGCCGTCGGCATCCAGCAGGCCGGCCCTCTGGCAGACGCCGATCAAGGTGCCCATGTTGTCGAAGAGGTCCACGAACAGCAGCGCGAGCATCAGCGGGAGGCACTCCTTCCAATGCTGCCAAAAGTAGCCCAGATCGAGCTTCAGGAAGGTCGGGGCCAACGAGGCCGGCATCGAGACCACGGCGGTCGGCACGGAGGTGAGCGGCTTTCCGTCGGGGCCATGGAGGAGGAATCCGATCCCGGTGAGCGCAATGACCGTGATCACGATGGCGCCGGGGACCTTGCGCCAGACCAGGACCGCGGCGAGCACGATTCCGAACAGGACCATCAGGGGGCCGGCTTCGCGGAAATTGCCAAGGCTCACGAGCGTCGGGGGGCTGGCGACGATGACGCCGCCGTTCTTCAGGCCGATGAAGGCGATGAACAGCCCGATGCCGCAGGTGATCGCCAGCTTCAGCTCGTGGGGGATGGCGGAGATGATCTTCCGGCGGATCCCGGTGACGCTGAGGACGAAGAACACGACGCCGCTGTAGAAGACGATGCCGAGTGCGGCGGGCCAGGGGATCTTCGCGCCGAGGCAGATCCCGAACGTGAAGAAGGCGTTGAGCCCCATGCCCGGGGCCAAGGCGATCGGGTAGTTGGTCGCGAGGGCCATGACCACCGTCATGATGGCGGAGGCGAGGGCGGTGGCGGTGATGAGCGCACCCTTGTCGATCCCGGCCTCGCTGAGGATCCCGGGATTCACGGCCAGGATGTAGGCCATCGCGGCGAAGGTGGTCAGCCCGCCGACGATCTCGCGGCGGACATTGGTGCCGTGGGCGGCCAGTTGGAACCAGCGTTCAAGCATGTCAGGGAAGGTTTCCGGAATCGGCGGACCGATTGCACGCCCGGAAGCAAAAGACGAGCCGGGCCC
>JAIXUV010000022.1 GCA_027483345.1 Verrucomicrobiales bacterium
ATCTCCATGAAAAAGCGCACCTGGAAAATCGCCGGAATCAACTTCGACCATTTCCACATGGGCGACCTGCTCCGGTACACCCACGAGCACCCGAACGCCGAGATCGTCGGCATCTCCGACGAGCAGCCCGCGCGGATGGAGGAGGCGGTCAAGAAGGGCCTCGTCTCCCGCGACCAGGTCTTCACCGACTACCGGGAGTGCCTCGAGAAGACTCAGCCCGACGTCGTCATCCTCTGTCCCGCGGCCTCCAAGCACGGCGAGTGGGTCAAGAAGGTGGCCCCCTACGGTCCGCACATCATGGTCGAGAAGCCCTATGCCGCCTCGCTCAAGGAGGCCGACGCCATGGCCGCGGCGATGGGCAAGGACCAGACCCTGATGATCAACTGGCCGCTCCAGTGGGTCGGCTCCCACCGGAAGTCGTACGAGATCGTCTCCAAGGGCGTCATCGGCGAGGTCCTCAACGTCTGGCACATCGGCGGCAACCGCGGCCCTCTCTGGCATGGCGCCGACAAGGACGAGAAGACCGCGGCCCAGGTCGCGGCGGAGAAGCCGAAGTCCTGGTTCTACAAGAAGGCCCACGGCGGAGGCTCGCTGCTCGACTACCTCGGCTACGGCACGACGCTCGGAACCTGGTACCAAGGTGGACGTCGCCCGATCGAGGTCACCGCGACGGTGGACGAACCGGCCGGCCTGGAGGTGGACGAGCACAGCATCGTGGTGGCCCGCTACGCCCACGGCCTCTCCAAGTTCGAGACCCGCTGGGGCACGTTCACCGATCCGTGGATCATCCAGCCCCAGCCGCGCTGCGGGTTCATCATCCTCGGCACCGAGGGAACGGTCAGCAGCTTCGACTACGACGACCACGTCACTGTCCAGACCCGGAAGAAGCCGGTGCCGCATCAGGTACCCGCGGCCGCCCCCAAGGCGCCGAACCAGAATCCCGTGCAATACCTGCTCCACTGCCTCGACAAGGGCGTACCGCTGGAGGGACCGGTCAGCCTCAAGATCAGCCGCATCGGCCAGGAGATCGTCGACGCCGCCGTGAAGAGCGCGAAGCTCAAGCGGACGGTGAAGTTGGCCTGAGCGGAGGCATCAGTTTCAGGCGTCGGGCGTCGGGGAGCTTTCCCGATTCCCGGCGCCTTTTCGTTTCCCGACGCCCGCGTCGACTGGAAGCGTCCATCGGATAGGAAGACGGGCCTCATGCAAACGCGCCAAGACGCCAACGGTAAGCTGTAACCGAAGCCGCAACGGCGACCACCGGAAGGCGATCGGTTCTTCCAGCGGAACACGGCGGTTCCTTGCCCGTTCCTTCGCGTCTTGGCGTCTTGGCGCGAGGTCTCCTCGGCCCATTCTCTCACCGCCTGAGGTGGCGGTCGGCAAAGTCCAGGTAATGGGCCCAGTCGCGTCCCGTGAGGTCGTGCTTGCCCGTGCGGATGTGGTAGCCGACATGGCCGCCGACGGAGGTGTTGACCGGCGGTTGGGCCTCCTGTGGCAGCCCCTTCAGCCCAAAGAGCGCATAGACCGGCGACGCATGCCAGCCGGAGAGATACTCGCCCTTCGGGTCCGCCCAGCGGTCCTCCTCGGCGCTGCCGATGTACACCGGCCTCGGGGCGACGCAGGCGATGACCGCGTGGGCGTCATGCGGCATCTTGTCGGTCGCGTGGTTGTAGTCCTTGAAGCGGCCGCAGAACCAGTGGGGGAAGCTGGTGTTGATGCGGAGCACGGTCTCGCCGAAGAAGCGCTTCGACAGCGCGGCGCCGCCTTCGCCGGACTGGTTCGCCACCACCAGGGCGAACCGGGGATCCCGGATGCCGGCCCAGATCGCGGTCTTGCCCAGGCGTGAATGCCCGATCACCGCGATCCTCGACGCGTCGACGGCGACGTCCTCGGCGAGGGCGTCGTAGCAGCGCGAGAGTCCCCACGACCAGGCGCTGATGGCTCCCCATTCGCCGGGGGCGAAGACGTGGTTGGCGCCGCCCGGGGCCACCGCTCCTCGGAGACCAGTCTTCCAGCCCTCCGGATGGTCCGCCTCGATGTCCGCGTAGTGGGCTGTGGCGATCGCGTAGCCGCGCTCGACGATCTTCTCGAAGGGCCACGCCTCCGACTCCGTTCCGCGGGCCGCGTCGGTGGCGCGGTTGTCGACGGCGCCCTTCGCCGACTTGGGCATCCAACCGCGGCTCAGGGGAACGTCGGTCTCGGTGGCCGCCGCGTGATTTCCGGCGAAGTTCAATCCCACAAAGGCCGGCACCGGTCCCTTCGCGTTCTTGGGCAGGTACACCAGCAGGTCGACCGAGACCGGGTCCGGTCCGGCGGTCAACGGAACCCGGATCCTTTTGCGCACCGCCTTGCCCCCAAGGGCGTCGGGCTTCACTTCCACCACGGTCGCCGGACCGCGGTGCAGTCCCGCCGGCAGCGCCCCGTATTCATGGGCCTCGATCAGGGACATCCACTCCTTCCGCTTCCCGGCCCAGCCCCCGACGGTGGTGATCCGGCGGCCCTTCGCGTCGACCAGCAGCTCGGGCAGGGTGTAGGGCGGGACGTTGGCCTCGACCTCGTTGATGGGTATGGCGTCCTTGGACATGGCGGTGAGGGCGGCGAGGCACACCGCGGCGAGCATGCCGAGTCGACGGGGATTCACGGGCGAAGGCTGTTCCACGCCGGAGATCCGGGTCAACCGCCGCCTCGTCGGGAGCGCTCGGGGAGCCGCGGAATCAAAGCCCGGAGATCTCCACCGTGAAGGCGTCGGGACGGTTGGGGATGTCGGCCTTGACCAGACCCTCCTCCGAGGCGTCGAGCTCCAGCGCTTCGCCGTCCGCCTTCACCTTGGATTTCTGGGTGGCGTTCCAGACCACGAGACGCCACGAGCGCACGCAGCTCTCGAAGAGGCCGGCCGACTTCCCGAACCGGAGCGTCTGCCGCCGGCCCCGGCCGGTGTTGGTCACGCTGCGCCGATGGAACCGTCCCGACTCGTGCTGCATCGTCGTGCCGTCGTCCTCGTACCACTCCAGCGACCCCGAGTGGCCCGGCCAGACGTGGAGCTGGACCTGGCCCTCGTCGTCACGGGGACCGATGGACTGCCGTTCGCGTCCCATCGGGATCAGCGCGCCGGCGCGGACGAACAGCGGGATGCGGTCGAGCGGGGCGTCGGCCAGCACATGGTCCCCGCCTTCGAACCGTTCGCCGGTCCAGAAGTCGTACCAGATGTCGTTGGGCAGGTAGACGCTCCGGGCCAGGGCGCCCGCCCGCAGCACCGGGGCCACGAGCAGGTCGTCGCCGAGCAGGAACTGGTCGGCGCAGGCCACCGCCACGGGGTCGTTTTGGTAGCGCCACAACAGCGGACGCATCACCGGGCTTCCGGTGCGGTGGGCTTCGGCGAAGAGCGCGTAGAGAAGCGGCAGCAGCCGGTAGCGGATCGTGAGGCTGGACCGGCAAATCTCCTCGGTCTCGGATCCGAACGCCCACGGTTCATGGTCCCGGGTTCCGAGGTCGGTATGTCCGCGGAAGAACGGCGTGAAGGCGGCGAACTGCATCCAGCGAGCATACAGTTCCGGTGTCGCGTTCCCGAGGAAGCCCCCGACGTCGGCACCGCAGAACGGGACGCCGCTGACCGAGAGGTTCAGGAGCATCCGGACCGCTTCGTCGAGGTGTTCCCACGTGGAGGAATTGTCGCCGGTCCAGACGAGCGCGTGCCTCTGTATGCCGGCGTAACCGGCGCGGGTGATCACGAACGGACGGCGGTCCGGGGCGTGGCGCAGCGCCCCTTCGCGGGAGGCCCGGGCCATCTCCTGGCCGTAGAGGTTGTGTACTTCTGCGTGCGGCCGCGGTCCGTTCACGGTCCGGTGGAGCGCGTCGGCCGGCAGGGTCTTGTCCGGCCGGGCGAAGTTCGCCGGCTCGTTCATGTCGTTCCACACCCCGGCGACCCCGACGTCCAGCAGGGCCTTCTGCTCCTCGCCCCACCAGTCCCGCGTCCCCGGGTTCAGGAAGTCGGGGAACCTCGACCGGCCAGGCCAGACTTCGCCGACGAAGTCCGTCCTGCCGTCCGCCTCCTTCACGAACGCGTCCGCCTCCACACCGCGACGGAGCACACCGAACCCTGGGTCGTCCTTCACCCCGGGGTCGACGATCGTGACCACCTTGAATCCGCGCCGGGCCAGCCGCCGGATCAAATCCGCTGGCTTGGGAAAGGTGCGGCCGAAGGTGAAGACGCGGTAGGCGTCCATGTGGTGGATGTCGAGGTACAGGACGTCGCAGGGCAGCTTCCGACGGCGGAACTCCCCGGCGACCTGCTCGACCCGTTCCGCCGATTCGTAGCTGTACCGGCACTGGTGGTATCCCAACGCCCAACGCGGAGGCATCGGCGTGGTCCCGGTCAGTTGGGAATACCGGGCCACCACCGCGGACACCGTGGGGCCGAGGAACAGGTAAAGGTCGATCTCGCCGGAATCCGCGGAGAGCGTCCATCGATCCGGCCGGGCCTGTCCCAGGTTCCAGCATTGCCGCGCCGGGTTGTCCCAGAAGAGTCCCGCGGC
>JAIXUV010000352.1 GCA_027483345.1 Verrucomicrobiales bacterium
ACGGCCACGAAGGCGCCGTCCGAGGGCGCGGTCCATTCGATCACCGGATCGCTGCCGACCGAGTCGTCCTGCCGCACCAGCTCCTTGCCGTCCGGGCCCTCCACGGCGAGCCAGGCGTCCAACGGGGACCCAAGGGCCGCCGCCTTCACCGTCAGTCGCAGGCGTTCCCCCTTCTTCGCCTCGAACCGAAACCGGTCGTGGTCCCCCTTGGCGTTGAGATCCCCCGTCACCGCTCCCGGGATCCGCAGGCGTCCCGCCGCGGCGGCGAGGTCGTTGGGCTCGGACTCGATCTCCTCTTCGCCGTCCCCCACGGCCAGCTCGAACGGCAGGTGGAATCCCGGCGGCCGCCACTCGGTCCTTCCGACCGCGGCCGCCACCGCCGCTCCGTCCACGACGAGTTCCTTCGGCATCGTGCTGGGGAGATTCCATCCGTCGATCCGCACCCGGTTCGCGACGCCGCGCCGGATTCCGAGCGGCCAGGCGTGGGAGATCGCGGGTCCCGTCGTCAGGAGCAGCCGGTACACGCAGCGGGCGTTTCCTGTGAAGCGGATGTCGGAGTCGGCCGGATGAGGGAAGCCGAACACCTGCACGCCGTATCGTCCGCTGCGGGGCGCCGTGAAGGCGAGGAACGGGTCGAGTGTGCGTCCGTCGTCGTGGTTCCACGCCGCCTGGTTCCCATCGGGGCCGACCAACCGCAGCACGGCGTCGACCGGGGACATCCAGACATGGGCCTCGACGGCGGCGACGAGCGTCTGGCCGGCTGCGAGTTCGACGGCGAGGATGTCGACGTCGCCGTTCTTCTCCAGGCGTCCGTTCACCGAGGCCGGCAGCGTCGCGAGCACCTGGGGATTGCGGAAGTCGTCGTTGGGCTCCAGCTCGTCGGTCTGGGGGTCGCCGCCCACGAGGAGGAACCGCGGCGCGCTGGCGCCTTCGCCATTGAAGAAGCGGAGCAGTCTCGGTCCCGGCACCGCGTTCGTGGCCACGGTCACGCGGAGACGGCCCTTCTCCTCCAGCGCCTCCACCCGCAGTCCGTCGCCCGAGACCCACGTCGCGGTCGGCCAGGGATCGAACTTCCCGACCGCGGTGATCTCGCGTGTGGTGCCGGCCTGGATCGCCGGCGGATGCAGCTGCTCGAGGACCGGCACGGCGCCCGTGAGCGCCGGAAGGCCAGCCCAGAGAGAGCCTGCCAGGAACCACGTCGAGGGACGCGCCGTTCCCTTGGGACAGGCCAAGCCGCGGGAATGGATTCGCTGGCCGGGACTTCTCATCGGGCGCGGGTCACGCGAAGAGCTCGCGCATCCGGCGGCCGTTGCTCACCAGCGGGACGGGGCGTCCGGTGTTGGTGTGGAGCACCTGGTTCGGATCGATGCCCATCTTCGTGTACAACGTGGCCGCGAAGTCCTCGGGGCGGTAGACGCTCTCGGAGGCCGCATAGCCCTTGGCGTCGGTGGCGCCGACGATCGCGCCGCGCGGGCATCCGCCCCCGGCCATCAGCACCGACATCGCATGCGGCCAGTGGTCGCGACCCGCGTCCTTGTTCACCTTCGGCGTCCGGCCGAACTCGCCGAGCAACACCACGAGGGTCGAGTCGAGGAGGCCGCGTTCGTCGAGGTCCGCGATCAGGGCCGCCACGCCGCGGTCCATGTTCCGCACCTGATCCCCCTTGTAGGCGTCGAACAGCTTCGTGTGGTGGTCCCAGCCGCCCGAGTTGACGGTGATCCACGACACGCCGACCTCGACCAGGCGGCGGGCCATCAGCAGGCGTTGGCCAAAGTCGTTCCGGCCGTAGCGGTCGCGGACCTTGGCGTCCTCGCGGTGGATGTCGAAGGCCGCTTGGGCCTGCGACGACATCACCAGCTGCACACCCTGCTGGAGGTACTCGTCGAATCCGACCGCCGGATCCTCCATGACCTTGTCCGCGTGTCGGCGCATCCCGTCGAGGGCCGCCCGGAGTTCGCGGCGGGAGGCCGCGCGGGCCTCGCTGACGCCGGGAGGCAGGACCACGTCGCGGACCTTGAACGAGGCGGAGTTCGGGTAGCCGTCGATGACGAACGGCGCGTGGCGTCCCCCGAGGAAGTTCGGGCCGCCACTGCGGGTCACCGACGGGATGGAGACGTAGGGAGGCAGTCCGGCCTGCTGGCCGCGCGTCCAGGACACCACGGAACCGAAGGAGGGATGGAACGTGACGAAGGCGCCGCAGGCGACGGGCACCGGCGTCGGGGCGCCGGTGATCATGTAGTGGTTGCCGCCGCCGTGGTTCGGATCGCGATGGCAGATCGAGCGGACGACCGTGAAGCGGTCCGCCACCTTCGCCAGTTCGGGGACCGCCTCGCTGAAGCGGATTCCCGGCACTGCCGTGGGGATCGGCTTGAAGTCGCCGCGGATCTCCGCGGGCGCGTCGGGCTTCGGATCGAAGGTCTCGTAGTGGGAAGGCCCACCGTCGAGCCAGATGAGGATGCAGTTGACCGGCTTCGTGCCGGCCGGCGGCGCCACCTGGGGAACCGGCTGCGGCTTCGCCGTCGCCGCGTTCAGCCGGAGGATGTCCGAGAGCCTGAGCCCGAGCATCCCGCCGAGCCCCACCTGGAGGAAGTCACGGCGCGGCATTCCGGCGCAGTTTTGGTGCAGGAGACCCATGGGAAGCGGGAGGAGGCTAGCGGTTCCCGCGTCCCCTTGGGAAGCCGCGGCCGCCACATTCCTTTCCCGGTTCGGAAGACACCACGCAGAAGCGACCGGTACGCAAAGCCGCGGGAACGGATGGAGGGTTTCCAATGGCGGGAAACCGGACAAGGGAGATTCGGTATCGCGAAGGCACCGGCGGCGTGGCGTCATCGCGTGGGGTCCGTCGCCGGACCGGGAATCCGTCGAAATGGGGAATAGTCCGCAGTTTGGCCGCCGCGGCTATTGGCTGCTGGAAATCGGGAATCGGGGATCAGGAATCACCGATGGGCGCCCCTGAGGAACTCCCGTGTGCGGGGTGGACCGGATCCCCGAAGACCTGCTCGGGCGGACCGGACTCGGCGACCTTGCCGGCATCGAAGAACAGCACCTGGTCGGCGATGTCCCGGGCCAGACCCATCTCATGGGTGACCAACAGCATGGTGCGCCCCTCCGCGGCCAGATCCCGGAGCACCGTCAGGACCCTGGAAGCGCCGTCCACCTTGGGAACCAACCAGCAGGAGATCACCGGTGCCTGAGTGGAGTTTGCATCGCCGCCGATGCAGCTGCTGGCCCAGGCAGCCCGCGACTCCGGCGGGATCACCGGAATCAAGGATCCGTCGGCTGGAAACCGAAGCGGAGGCGTCAACCTGGTGGACTTCCCCAACCGCCGGCGACGGAACTCGACGGACATTCCCGTGGTCTTCGGCCAGCACGGACACTTGGACCATCGTTTCGTTCTGCGGGTTAGTCTAACCTGTTGATATCCAGACTCTCTTGAAAGACTCGGTCGGCCGCCAAGGGATTCTCGGACGTCAGGTGCGTAGTGCCCGCGAGACAAAAATCCGAAATCAAAGTTGACGCTTCTCTGTAGGTCGTGCATATACACTTCACGATGTCGGAAGCGCTCAACATGTCGGCGGTGGAAAACTGCGTGTGCTTCAACTTGCGTTGGGTGACGCGGGCGGTGACGCAGCACTATGACGCGGAAATGCGGCGGCACGGAATCCGTCCGACGCAGGGGACTATTCTGCTCTCGTTGAGTGCCAAGGAAACCTGGAGCATGGCGGATTTGAGCGAGTGGCTCGGCCTGGAACGCACGACGCTTGTAAGAAATCTCCGTCCGTTGCAGCGGGATGGCTTGGTGCAGTCTGTCGGCGGCGGACACGGCAATCGTGTGGAACTGGCAATCACAGCCAAAGGCAGAGAACAGATCGAGAAACTCATCCCGGCTTGGAAAGCCGCCCAGTGCGCCGCTGTCAAAACCCTCGGGGAAAAGCGTTGGTCGGAGATCCTCTCCGATCTTGAGACGGCGGCTTTGGCTCTGAACAACTAACCGAAACCTGAATGCCTTGAAGGCAATGAATCACAACTCTGATGTGTATATGCACACCCAGTTAAAAACCAGCACCTGGGTACTGATCACCGGCGCATCCAGCGGCTTTGGTGAAGAGTTTGCGCGGCAGTACGCCAAGCAAGGTCATGCGCTCGTCCTCGTGGCGCGGCGACTTGACCGGCTGCAAGCCCTCGCTGAAACCCTTCGTCAGGAGTATCGCGTTGAGGTCGTCGTGGAGCAGGTGGATCTCTCCGATTTGGGGACAATCGTTCGACTGCAAGAACGGCTCCGCGAGCGGGGCATTGCGATTGACATCCTGATCAACAACGCCGGCCACGGACTTCAAGGCCCGTTTGTTGACGCTCCGCTCGGCGCCGCGCTCTCGATGGTGAACCTGGACATCGCGAGCCTGACGGCTGTCACACACGTTTTCGCGCAGGACATGCGGAAGCGGGGTCGCGGGAAAATCCTGCTCGTCGCGAGCCTGCTGGCGCACCTGGGCGTCGAGAACTTCGCCGTGTACTCCGCCGCCAAAGCCTACGTGCTGCGTCTCGGCGAAGCCCTTCATCGCGAGCTCAAGTCCGACGGAATCACGGTGACGACACTCAGTCCCGGCTTGTCGGACACAGGCTTCGCAAAGACGGCTCAGATGAAGGTAACGCCGGTGTTGCGACTGTTGATGATGCCACCCGCTCCCGTGGTACGCGTCGGCATTCGTTCACTGGACGCGGGGCGCATGAGTGTCGTGCCGGGGTTGCCCAACAAGGTGATGGCTATGTTCATCTGGGGCACCCCGCGGTGGCTACACCAGGCTGTCTTCTCCCGAGTCATGAAAGCCCAATGAAGATCCACATCATCAATCTCGTTTCCGTTCTCGTACTGGCATTGGCGGGTTGCGCCGTTGGACCGAAATACCATCGCCCCAACGTGGAGGTGCCCAGTGAGTTTCGCTTCGCTGCAAACCAGTCCACCAATTCCTTCGCCGACCTGCCTTGGTGGGAAGTGTTCAAGGATCCGACGCTGTCGCATCTGATTCGCACGGCGGTCACGAACAACCACGACCTCCGGCAAGCCGTGGCGCGAGTCGAGCGTGCCCGAAACATGGCGGCTGTCGCCCGAGCGCCGCTCTTTCCGAAGATCGGCTACGGCGGAGGTGTTGGACGTGGCCGCAACGCCCTCTTCAACTCGCCTTTCCCCTCGATGGGCGATACCGGCAGTTCCGCTCAGGTCAATCTCAACGCCTTCTGGGAAGTTGATCTCTGGGGACGCATTCGCCGGATGAGCGAAGCCTCCCGTGCGGAGTATCTTGCAACCGACAACGCCCGTCGCGGTGTCACGATCGCGCTCGTTAGCGAAGTCGCGATCGCCTATTTCCGGTTGCTCCAACTCGATGAGGAGCTGGCAATTCAGCGTGCTGCGACCAACGCCTTCACCGGGAGCTACCAGCTGTTCTCAGGCCGGTTGGACAACGGAGCGGCCTCTAAACTCGAAACGGAACGAACCGCCGCCGCCCTGGCCAATGCCGCGTCCATTCTCCCCCAGTTGGAACTCGGCATTGCCAACACGGAGAACCAGATCTGTGTTCTGTTGGGCCGCAACCCGGGACCGATTGCGCGAAACGCAATCACCAACCAACCGCTGGAAGTTCCCGATATTCCCGTCGGGTTGCCCAGTGAGTTGCTGCGTCGTAGGCCCGATGTGCTGGCGAGTGAGCAACGGCTGATCGCGGCCAACGCCACCATCGGCGCTAGCCTGGCGAACTTCTTTCCCCAGATCGGACTGACCACATTCATCGGCAAGGTCAGCCCGGAGCTCTCGGCGTTCACCGCTGGTTCAGCCAACGCGTGGAATGCCGGCGCCTCACTGGCGGGCCCACTCCTCCAAGGCGGACAACTTCGCGCCCAATATCGCGGATCGAAGGCAAGGTTCGAAGAAGCCAAAGCGGCTTACGAACAAAACATCCTGACGGCTCTTCAAGAAGTGTCGGACGCATTGATGACCCGGCAAAAACTCGCTGAAACCCGTGTCTATAGCGAGAAGGCAGCAACCGCGCTGGCTTCATCCGTTGACCTGGCCACTCAGCGATATGAAAGCGGGCGGTCCAGCTACTATGAGATGCTCCAGGCCCAGCAGGAGCTTTATCCGACCCAGCGCGCGCAGGTGCAGGCGCGGGTAGGTGAACTGATCGCCGTTGTTCAGCTCTATAAAGCGCTCGGTGGCGGCTGGCAGGGCAAAGACAAATAAAACGCAGCAACCCAACTCTACCTCTAAACACTTTATGAACCAATCCCTAAACGAGCCCTCCTCCGCAGGGCATCAGCAACTGCTGGCTCAACGGAAAGCATCCACACCGATTGACGCTGCGGTCATGGGCAAGATCAGTTTTGTGAAGAAATACCGTTGGCCGGTGACGGCTATGGGCCTGCTCGCGGGTGGGCTGACGGTCGCCTTGATTTCGGGTGGGTCCAAGCCAGTCGCGAAGGATCCGCGTCTACAGTCTCCGAGAGTGGAGATCTTTGAGGCGGTAGCGGCTCGCTCCAATAACAGAAACTTCACCGGGATCGTAGAAGCTCGCGTACAAAGCGACCTGGGATTCCGCGTCGGTGGAAAAATCCTGGAACGATCGGTGGATCTGGGACAGCGCGTTCAGAAAGGTCAGGTCCTGATGCGGCTTGATTCCGTGGACCTCAAACTCGCATTGGCCGCACAACAAGCCAACGTCGAGGCAGCCCGGGCTAGATACACCCAAAGCAAAGCGGATGAAGCGCGGGCTGCCGCGTTGGTCAAAACACAAGCAGTATCGCGGCAGGAGTATGACCAGGCTCGCGCTGCACTGGACAGCTCCAAAGCGCAGTTGGACGCAGCCGAGGCGCAGGCGAGAGTCAGCAACAACTCCAGCGGGTATGCTGAACTATTGGCCGATGCCGATGGGGTTATTGTTCGGACGTTGAGCGAACCCGGACAGGTCGTGGCCGCAGGGCAAACCGTGATTCAATTGGCGCATGATGGTCCGCGGGAGGCATTGATCCACCTACCCGAGGCCGTGCGGCTTGATATAGGAACGACTGCCTCCGCTCGACTGTATGGGCGAGAACAGGTTTATCAGGCCAAGCTGCGCGAACAATCCGACGCAGCAGACCCGGCGAGTCGAACCTTTGCGTCGCGCTTTGTCCTCGAAGGGGAAGCCGCTGTAGCCCCGCTTGGCTCGACCGTCACCATCGCACTGCTCACGACAAAGCACCCTGAAAACAAGTTCGTCCGATTGCCCGTAGGTGCGGTCTATGATCGCGGCAATGGGCCAGGCGTTTGGATCGTGGACGGCAAGTCGGAAGTGAAATTCCGCTCCATCCGAATTGACTCAATTGGTCAGGAGGAAGTCGTCGCGTCCGGCGGAATCGAAACCGGCCAAAAGGTGGTCGCACTCGGAGCACACCTCCTCCACGAGGGACAGGTCGTCAATGTCAGGAACTAGAGGAAACATCCCATGCAAAGCTTCAATCTCTCGGCCCTTGCCGTTCGGGAACGCGCCATCACGCTGTTCTTCATCTTCGCCTCGGCCCTTGCCGGGATCTATGCCTACTTTCAATTGGGCCGCGCGGAAGACCCCTCCTTCACGATCAAGGTGCTTACGGTGACGTCGGTCTGGCCCGGAGCGACCGCCCAGGAAATGCAGGACCTCGTGGCCGAGCCGCTGGAGAAGAGGCTGCAGGAGTTGCGCTGGTATGATCGGGTGGAAACCATCACGCGACCCGGGCTCGCGTTGATGACGCTACAACTTCTCGACAAGACTCCGCCCAAAGAGGTTGCCGACCAGTTCTATCAGGCGCGGAAAAAACTGGGAGATGAGGCCCGCAAGTTGCCACAGGGCGCAATCGGGCCGTTCGTGAACGACGAATACTCGGATGTCTCGTTCGCGCTCTACTCGGTCGAAGCTCCAGGGATGCCGTTGCGCAAACTCACCCGCGTCGCCGAGGAACTCCGGCAAAGATTCCTGCACGTGCCGGGAGTCAAGAAGGTGGACATCGTGGGCGAACAGCAGGAACGGATATTCGTCGAGTTCTCCTATCCGAGGCTGGCGACGCTGGGCATCTCGCCAGCCGACATCTTTGCCGCGCTCGCCCGACAGAATGCGGTGACGCCCGCCGGGTCGGTTGACACGGATGGCGCGCAGGTGTTCGTCCGCCTCGTTGGCGCTTACGGCGACATTGAGAAGATTCGCGACACCCCGATCGTGGCCGGCAAACAAAGCTTCAAGTTGTCGGACATCGCGGAGGTCAAGCGCGGCTACGAAGATCCGGCAACCTTTGTCATTCGGCACAATGGAGAGTCTTCGCTGCTGCTGAGTGTCGTGATGAAGGAAGGATGGAACGGGCTGGATCTGGGAAAGGACCTGCGCGCCGAAAGCGACAAGATTTCATCGAACCTGCCGCTGGGAGTCGGCCTTAAGAAGATCACCGATCAAGCTGTCAACATCAGCTCCGCGGTGAACGAATTCATGGTCAAGTTCGCGATGGCGGTCGGAGTGGTGATGCTGGTCAGCCTGCTGAGTTTGGGATGGCGGGTTGGAATTGTCGTGGTGGCCGCGATTCCGCTGACCTTGGGTGCGGTGTTTGTGGTCATGATGGTCACAGACCGGGTCTTTGATCGAATCACCCTGGGGGCGCTCATCATCTCGTTGGGACTCCTGGTGGACGACGCCATCATCGCCATCGAATCCATGGTGGTAAAAATGGAGGAGGGAATGGATCGCATCCAGGCCGCGGCCTATGCTTGGAGTCATACCGCAGCACCGATGCTCGCCGGGACGCTTGTCACGGTGATCGGATTCCTGCCCGTCGGTTTCGCGCGTTCTTCAGCCGGAGAGTACGCCGGAAACATCTTCTGGATTGTCGGATTCTCATTGATTGCCTCCTGGATCGTTGCGGTGATTTTCACGCCGTATCTCGGCGTAAAGCTGCTGCCGGAGATCAAGACCGTGAACGGTGGTCATGCGGGAATCTATTCCACCCCGGGCTACGA
>JAIXUV010000361.1 GCA_027483345.1 Verrucomicrobiales bacterium
TGCGTGAGGTCTCCCCTCGTTCCGTTCGGATCGATCACGCGAGGACGTCCTTCACGACCTCGCCGGCGATGCCGGTGAGCCGGACGTCGAGCCCCTGGTGGCGCACGGCCAGACGGCGGTGGTCGATGCCGAAGAGGTGCAGTATCGTGGCGTGCAGGTCGTTCACGTGGACCGGGCTGTCGACGGCCGCGTAGCCGAGTTCGTCGGTGGCGCCGTGGGCCATGCCGCCGCGGACGCCGCCGCCGGCCATCCAGGTCGTGAAGCCCTTGATGTGGTGGTCCCGCCCGTTGCCGCTCTGGCTCATCGGGGTCCGGCCGAATTCGCCACCCCACAGGACCAGTGTGTCCTCCCATAGGCCGCGTTCCTTGAGGTCGGTCAGCAGCGCATGGCAGGCGCGGTCGATCTCGTCGTGCTTCAGGCGGATGTCGTTCTTCAGGTTCCCGTGGTGGTCCCAGTCGCGGTGGTAGAGCTGGATGAACCGCGTCCCGCGCTCCGCGAGGCGCCGCGCGAGCAGGCAGTTCGAGGCGAACGACCCGTCGCCCGGACGGCAGCCGTAGAGCTCGAACACCTTCGCCGGCTCGCGCGAGGTGTCCATGAGGTCGGGCACGCTCGCCTGCATGCGGAAAGCCATCTCGTACTGCGCGATCCGGGTCAGGATCTCGGGATCCGCCACCTGCTCGTGTTCCAGGCGGTTGAGGCGGTTGACGGCGTCGATCACCTGCCGCTGGTCACCGCGTTCCACGCCGCGTGGTGGCTGCAGGTACAGCACCGGGTCGCCTTGGCCGCTGAACTTCACCCCTTGGAACCGGCTGGGAAGCATCCCGGAACTCCACTGCCGCGCCGCGATCGGCTGCATCTGGCCGCCGCGCCCGCTCGAGACCATCACCACGAACCCGGGCAGGTCCTCGGTCTCCGAACCGAGCCCGTACAGCAGCCACGAGCCGAAGCTCGGGCGGCCGGCGATGATCGAGCCGGTGTTCATCAGCATGTGCGCCGGATCGTGGTTGATCTGGTCGGTGTACATGGACCGGATCAGGCACATCTCGTCCGCATGGCCGCCGAGCAACGGCAGGTTCTCGGAGAACTCCAGGCCGGACTTCCCGTAGCGCCGGAAGCCCCATTGCGGACCGAAGCACTTCAGTTCCTGCCCCTGGAGCTGGGCCAGCTGCTGGCCCTTGGTGAAGGACTCCGGCATCGGCTTGCCGTGCAGTTCCCCGAGCTTCGGCTTGGGATCGAAGGTCTCCAGGTGAGACGGCCCGCCGGCCATGTAGAGGTAGATCACCCGGCGCACCTTCGCGGGATGGTGCAACGGTTGGATGAAGCCCTTCGACCCGATCGGGGGCTTTGCCGCCTGGGCGAACAGGGATGGGTCGATCAGCGAGGCCAGCGCCATCGTGCCGAGACCGCGCGCGGAACGGCCGAGGAAGTGGCGGCGGGTCAGGAAGTCCGGGATCGTCTGGGAGTTCATCGACTGGGTCCTTTCGGTCCGGGGTTCAGTTGCGGGTGATGGTCTCGTGGAGGTTCAGGACCGCGCGGGCAACGGCGGTCACGCCGGCCAACTCGGCCTGCGGAAGGTCCTTGGCAAGCGGCGCAGCGCCGACGGAGAGCAGTTCCGCCGCGTCCGCCGGCGCCGTTGCGTAGCGGGCCGTCTGCTGTCGGAAAAGGTCGAGCAGGACCGCGAGCTCCTGCGGCGTCGCCGGACGGGAAACCACCCGTCGCCAGAGCGCGGCGACGGCGGTCTCGGGACGTTTCCCGCTCCTGCGGAACTCCTCGGCGGCGAGGGCCCGCGCGGCTTCCGCGAACTCGACGTCGTTCAACAGCACCAGCGCTTGGAGCGGCGTGTTCGAGTTCACCCGGTTGGCGGTGCACTCCTCGCGGCTCGGCGCGTCGAATGCCGCCATCGCCGGGTGGACGAAGGTGCGTTGCCAATGCGTGTAGAGGGAGCGCCGATGAAGCTCCTCGCCGACGCCGGGCACGTACTCGCGCTTGGGGAAGTTGAGCGCGGCCCAATATCCCTCGGGCTGCGGCGGACGGACGCTCGGTCCGCCGACCTGCTCCACGAGCAGCCCCGAGGCGGCGAGCGCGGAGTCGCGGACCGTCTCGGCGTCCACGCGGAAGCGTCCCTGACGGGCCAGCAGCCGGTTGTCCGGATCCCGTTCGAGCAGCGACGGCGTCGCGACGGAGGAACGGCGGTAGGCCGCGCTGGTGACGACGACGCGGACGAGGTGCTTCACGTCCCAGGCATGCGGCGTCCGGCCCGGGCGGGTGAGGGCGGGGGACGGCGACATGAACTCGGCGGCGAGCCAGTCCAGCAGCTCCGGGTGCGAAGGCCATTCCCCCTGGGAACCGACGTCGTCGAGGACGCGGCTGAGCCCGGCACCGAAGAGGTTCTTCCACTGGCGGTTCACGAAAACCCGGGCGGTCATCGGATTGTCCGGATGCGTGAGCCAGCCCGCGAGGTCCAGCCGCGTGGGCCGTCGTTCCGGTGCGGTTTTCGTGGAATCCGTCTGGAAGCGAGCCGGGATGGCCGGCGAAACGAGCGGGCCGGATTCGTCCATCCAATTGCCTCGGGCCAGGACCCGCATGACCCGCGGCTCCTTGCGCGCTTCGCTGATGAGCGTCGACGGGATCTTCCCGAGCAGGAGCGAGCGTTGGTCCTGGAGCTCCGCGAGCCGCCCCCAGTTGCCCACCAGCTCGGGAGCCACCGTCCGGTGGTGCTTCCGGATCCGGTCGACGTCCTCCTTCGTGCGCTCGGCGACCGGTTTGCGCAGGGACTTGAGCACATCCTCCGGCACACCGGAACCAAGGCCGGGCGAGTCCCAGGAGGACAGCGCGACCTGGAATCTTCCGATGGCGGTCCGGGGGAAGCGGGACCCGTGGTGGATGCGGAACACCAGTTCGGTCCCCGACCCGGTTTCGATGGGATTGCGGAAGTGCAGGACGGCCTGGTGGTCGCGTGAGTGACCTTCGCCGACGGCCCAGGTGGTGGAGGGATCCGGGTCGGTGAGCGACGAGCCCGGGAAGCCCTCGCTCGCGGCGGAGACCTGCACGCGGGCGATGTCGATGACACGGCTGCCGGCGGGATCGCGGAGTTCGAGGTCCACGCCGGAGACGTGGAAGGTGGTTCCGTTGCGGGCGATCCGGTTGCCGGGCAGTTCCTCGTCGGTCCCGGTCTGGAGGCGCAAGGCGGTCCAACGTCCGGTCCCGGGACGCAGCCGCACGATGTAGGTCTCGGTGTCGGGATTCGGGCCGGAGGCACGGACCCAATCCCCGGCGGCCTCGAGCCGCGCACCGTTGACGGTGGCCAAGGCGACCGGCTTCTGGACTCCCCAACCCAGCGACTTCGCGGCGTCCGCCGCGAGCACCGCGCTCTCCCAGGCGGTCCGCGAGCCGGACAAGGAATCGTCCGTGGCGGCTTCGAGGACGGCCTTCTCATGGGCGATGGCCGTGTCGAGGCGCTCCAGTTCGGACTTCTGTTCGGGCGACGGCAGACGGAGCCGCGGGCCCCACTCGTTCTCGCCGAATCCGCGGTCGTAGAATCCCTGCTCCTGGAGGTCCGCGAAGAAGGCGGCGAACGAGTAGAAGTCCCGGGTCGAGATGGGATCGAACTTGTGGTCGTGGCATTCGGCGCAGCCCATGGTGCTGCCGAGCCACGTGATGGAGGTCGTGCGCACGCGGTCCGCGGCGTACTTCGCCAGGTACTCCTTGTCCTGGACGCCGCCCTCGGTGGACATGCGGTTCAGGCGGTTGTAGCCCGAGGCGATGCGGGTCTCGTCGGTCGCCCCAGGAAGCAGGTCGCCGGCGATTTGTTCGCGGGTGAAGCGGTCGAAGGGCCGGTTCTCCTGGAAGGCGCGCAGCACGTAGTTGCGATACGGCCAGACGCTCACCGTGCAATCGCCATGGAAGCCGATCGAATCGGCGTAGCGGACGAGGTCGAGCCACATCTGGGTCTGCCGTTCGGCGAACCGCGGCGAATCCAGCAAGCTGTCCACCAGCTTCTCCCACGCCCGGGAGTCCTTCGAGGCGGCGAACTTCTCGACGGTCTCCGGGTCCGGAGCGACGCCGTGGAGGTCGAAGGACAGGCGTCGGACCAGCGTTCGCCTGTCCGCGGCCGCCAGCGGTTCCACGCCCTCGCGCTTGAGGCGATCCGCAATGAAGGCGTCCACGGGATGAACCCGGGACCGGTCGCCTTGCGGCACGGACGGACGCCGCACCGGGCTGTAGGCCCAGTGGTCGGCGTACTTTCCGCCTTCGGCGATCCAACGGACGAGCAGGTCCTTTTCCTCCCCGGAGAGGCTCCTCGGATGTTCCGGTGGCGGCATGACCTCGTCCGGATCGGTGTGGCGGATGCGTTCGACGAGGGCGCTTTGGTCGGGTTTGCCGGCGACGAAGGCGGGCTTCCCGGACTTCCCACCGGCCAGGGCACCCTCACGCGTGTCGAGACGGAGTCCCCCCTTGCGCTTGTTGGCGTCGAATCCATGGCACGCGAAGCACCGGTCCGAAAGGATCGGTCGCACGTCGCGGTTGAAGTCGACCGCAGGTGCCGCCGTCCCAGCGAACGGGACGGCCACGATGCAGAGACGCGCGAGAAACCGGAGCAGGGCTGGGGTCGACATGGGACGATGGGGCGAGTTTCGGAAGACTGAACCCGAGACGTCCGCCCGGCCAGCGTCCTTCACCGGAGAATCAGGTTGTTTCTGTACCGCAATGGCTCGGCGGTTGTCCAAGGAAGGCCGGGTCCGGAATCCGACCCGGTGAAGGTTTCCCGATGAGGCGTCCGGGCCGGGAAGATTCCGCTGGCCGGTGTGGAGCGGCGCCGCGAGTTTCCGGGCGCATGAGGAAAGCTCCGACGGGAATCCGGGTGTACGCCTACAGCGGTTGCGACACCTGCCGCAAGGCACTGCGGTTCCTTGAGTCCCGGGGGATCGAGGTCGAAGTCCTCGCCATCCGCGAGACCCCTCCGACGCCGGAGGAACTGCGGCGGATGCTGAAACACCTGGGCGGCGATCTACGGCGCCTCTTCAACACCTCGGGACAGGACTACCGGGCCCTTGGACTCTCCGAGCGTCTGCCGGGCATGTCCGTCGACGACGCCCTCGGACTGCTGGCCGCGAATGGGAACCTCGTGAAACGCCCGTTCCTGCTGGGCCCGGACATCGGTCTGGTCGGATTCCGTGAGGAAGAATGGAAACGGTTGTCCGTGGTGGGGTGATGGGTGTTGGTGGTTGAGGGGATGAAGGGATGAAGGGTTGAAGGGTTGAAGGGTTGAAGGGTTGAAGCGGCTTCGGCCGCCCAGTTGGGCTGAAGGCAGCTGTTCAACGGAAGCGTGAGTGGGCCACGCGAAAGAGCGCAATTGCGCGAGAAGAAGGCGTCCAGCGTCCGTGTTCTTGGCACCCTTGGTTGTGAACCACCTCCGCACCCCATGGGAAGGGCTCTTCTAGGGATTCGCACGTCCGCTGAGTCGCCGACACGCTGAGGGGCTGACAACGAAAGGTGCAAAGGGCGCGAAGGCCATCTGGGGTAGGGAGTCCCGGCTTCAGCCGGTCTGAATTCCGTCGGCCAAAGCGGGTGGAAGTAGTGCAGCGTCAATGGTGTGTGAAGGTCGGGCCGGCTGAAGCCGGGACTCCCTACCTCAGAGAGCCGATCGCAGGTGCAGCAGCTTCACCTCGATCCACAGCCGACCTCCCAATGAAGTCGCCGGATCCCATTTCCGACATCACCCCTTCAACCCTTCAACCTTTCAACCTTTCAACCTTTCAACCTTTCAACCCACTCCCTCACCCAAAAACAACCGGACGCCCTCCAATGTGAGTCCGGGGACGACTTCATCGATCTCCGGCATCTTGCGGGCGATCAGTCGGGCGTAGCCGCCGGTGGCGACGACCGGGAGTCGGCGTGCTCCGAGTTCCTTGCGGAGCTCCTGGATCAGCCCGCGCACCAGGCCCCGGTACCCATGCACCGCGCCGGCGAGCATTGCCTGCTCCGTGCTTCGGCCGACCACGCTCCGGGGCTCGCGGATGCGGATCCGTGGAAGCAGGGCGGTTTTCTCGTGGAGATAGTCGGTCATTGCCGACAGGCCCGGAGCGATGATCCCGCCGATGTAGTCGCCGTGGCGGTCGACGACGTCGAAGGTCACCGCGGTGCCGAAGTCGACGACCAGCACCGGCGCCCCGAAGCGGTGCCGCGCCGCCAGGGCGTTCGCGAGGCGGTCCTGTCCGATGGTCCCGGGTTTCGGGTACCGGATTCCGACGCCCCGGACGGTGTCGGAGGACAGTTGCCGGGGTTCGAAGCCGAATTCCGACGTCAGGGTGGAACGGACGGATCCGTTCACCGCCGGGACCACGCTGCAGAATCCACCGGAGTCCGGCCGGGCCGACTTCAGCAGTTCCCGCAACGAATCGGCCGCCGTGCCGGCCCGCCACGCTTCGGTCGGGAAATCGCCGAGCACGCGGGTGCGCCTCGGGTCGCCGAGGCCGACATGGGTGTGGGTGTTGCCGACGTCGAGCAGAAGCATCATGGGAGCCCTCACTTCGCGAGCGACACGTCGCCGCCGATGATGTGTTCCAGCCGGCCATGTTCGGTGCGAACGAGCAGGGCGCCGTCTTCGTCCAGGGCTTCGGCGCGGCCGGTGACCACGCGGTCCGCCACCCGGATCGTGACGCGCTGGCCGAGCGTCGTGCAGCGGCGCATCCACTCGTCGCCGATCTCATGGAAGTCGCCGGCCCGCAGGCGGGCGTAGACGGCGTCGAGTTCCTGGAGCAGGGCGGTGGCGAGGGAAGGGCGGTCGATGGGATGCCCCGCCTCGGCCTGGAGGGAGGTGGCGATGGATCGCAATTCCTCCGGGAACTCCTCGGCGAGGATGTTCACGTCGATGCCGATCCCGAGGATCACATGCTTGATGTGGTCCAGCTCGGCCCCGAGTTCGAGCAGGATGCCGGCGCATTTCCGCGTGCCGAAGACGATGTCGTTCGGCCATTTGATGCCGGGCTGGAGGCCGGTGTTCTTCTCGATGGCCCGGGCGACGGCGACGGCGGTGGAGACGGTGAGCTGGGTGGCGGCGGCCGGGGCGAGGTTCGGTCGGAGCAGCACCGAGAGCCAAAGGCCCTTCCCGGAGGGCGAGGACCA
>JAIXUV010000263.1 GCA_027483345.1 Verrucomicrobiales bacterium
CGTTGAAGCGTTGAAGCGTTGAAGCGTTGAAGCGTTGAAGCGTTGAAGCGTTGAAGCGTTGAAGCGTTGAAGCGTTGAAGCGTTGAAGCGTTCTATTGGCGGCGAATGAAAACAGGCGAAAAGTCCAGATTTATCTCCGACCCTCCCTTCAGCTCTTCAGCCCTTCAACCTTTCAACCTTTCAACCTTTCGCCGCCCCTCGCCGCCCCTCACCGCCCCTCACCGCCCCTCACCCCGCCAGGATCGGCCGGATGACCTCGCCGTGCACGTCGGTGAGTCGGCGTTCGAGGCCGTTGTGGTAGAAGGTGAGTCGTTCGTGGTCGAGGCCCAGCAGGTGCAGGATCGTCGCGTGCAGGTCGTACACGGTGGTCACGTCCTGGACCGCCTTGTGTCCGAACTCGTCGGTGGCGCCGTAGGAGAACCCCGGCTTCACGCCGGCACCGGCCATCCAGCAGGTGAACCCGTCCGGGTTGTGGTCGCGGCCCTGGGAACCCTTCTGGAAGGTCGGCATCCGTCCGAACTCGGTGCACCAGACCACCAGCGTCTCCTCCAGAAGCCCCCGCTGCTTCAGGTCGATCAGCAGGCCGGCGGTCGGCTTGTCGAGGACCGGTCCGTGGACGGAATACTGGTTGAGCAGGTCCTTGTGGCCGTCCCAGTTGCTGACGCCCTCGCCGCCGGTCTGGTAGGCGCCGTTGAAGAGCTGGACGAAGCGCACGCCGCGTTCGACGAGGCGGCGGGCGAGGATGCAGTTGCGCGCGTAGGCGGCCCGGAGGTCCTTGGTCTTCGAACCGGTCTCGTCCGCGCCGTAGAGCCGGAGGATGTGCTCCGGCTCGCCGGCGAGGTCGGCGACCTCGGGCACGGTGAGCTGCATCCGGGCGGCGAGTTCGTAGCTCGAGATCCGGGCGGCGAGCTGGGAGTCGCCGGGGAAGGCCTCCGCATGACGCTCGTTCTGGCGTCGGAGGAAGGCACGCGTCGCGGCGTCCATGTCCGCGGTGATCCCGTCGGGACGCGCGAGGTTCCGGATCGGCGTGGTCGCGTTGAACTCGGTGCCCTGGTAGGCCGCGGGCAGGAAGCCCGGCGACCAGTTGTTCACGCTGTTCTGCGGCTTGCCGCGCGGGTCGGGGATGGCGACGTAGGACGGCAGGCTCTGGTCCTCGCTGCCGAGCGCGTAGGTCAGCCAGGCGCCGAGGCTCGGGAAGCCGTCGAGCGTCGAGCCCGTGGACATGAAGTTCTCGCCCGGGCCATGGGTGTTGGTCTTGCCCTTCATCCCGTGCAGGAAGCACAGGTCGTCGGCCAACGCCCCCAGGTGGGGCAGGAGGTCGGAAACCATCTTCCCGCTTCGGCCGCGCGGACGGAACTCCCATGGGCTGCGGGTCAGCGCGCCCTGTTCCCCCTGGAAGGTGATGAGCTTCCCGGCACCGGGCATCGGCTGGCCATGGCGGCGGATCAGCTCGGGCTTGAAGTCGAAGGTGTCGAGCTGGCTGCACGCGCCGCTGCAGAAGATGACGAGGACGTTCTTGGCCTTTGGCGCGAAGTGCGGCGTGCGCGGCGCGTAGGGACGTCCGGGATCGATGGACGGGCGGATCGGTTCCTTTCCGCCGACCGACGCCCCGAGAAGTCCCTGGCGGGAGAGCAGGTGGGTGAGGGCGATGGCGCCGAGTCCGAGCCCGGCGTCGCCGAGGAATCGGCGGCGGTCGAGCAGTCCGTTCCGCAGGTTGCTTGCGCTCATGGGATGAAGAGGAACTCGTTGGAGTTGAGCACCGCCCGGCACAGGGCCGGGAGGCCGTGTTCGCGGACGAACCCGAGGGCGTCGCGCATCTCGGCGCGGTCGGGTTCGCGTCCGTAGGCGAGGCGCCAGGCGAGCCGGATGCGGGCCTTGGGATCCGGGCCGGCCTCGCGTCCGAGCCGGTCCGCGAAGTGGGCGGCCTCGTCGAGCAGGAACCGGCTGTTGAAGAGGTTCAGCGCCTGGAGCGGCGTCGTGGAACGGCTGCGGCGCGGGGCCACCAGGGAGCCGTCCGGGCAGTCGAACGCCCCGAACACGCCGTCCTGTTCCATGCGCACCTTGAAGGCGTAGACCATCCGCCGCGACTCGGCCGGGCCGAAGCGTTCCTTGGGGTGGTAGTGGTACACGTTCTCGCGGTCGACCTCGTGCAGGTGGAACGACGGACCGCCCGGCGTCGGGTCGAGCGTGCCGGCCACGGCGAGGATGCCGTCGCGGATGGCCTCGGCCTCCAGGCGACGCGGCTCGAAGCGCCAGAGCAGGCGGTTCGCGGCGTCGACACGGCGGGCTTCCGGACGCGGCTTCGAGGACTGGTTCCACGTGGCGCTGGTCAGGATCAGCCGGTGCAGGTGCTTCAGCGACCATGGCCGCGCCGTCCGTCCGCCGTCGGGGACCGTCGGGTGCACCAGCTCCGCGGCGAGCCAGTCGAGCAGCTCCGGGTGCGACGGCCTGCTGCCGTTGTGGCCGAAGTCGTTGGGTGTATCCACGAGGCCGACGCCGAAGTGCTGCTGCCAGATCCGGTTCACGGCGACGCGGGCGGTGAGCGGGTGGTCGGGCCGGGTGATCCATTCGGCCAACGCGACGCGGCGACGCTGTTCGGGCGTCGAGTCCTCCAGGACCACCGGACGGAAGATCTCCAACGTGGCCGGAACGACTTGCTCCCGCGGCTGGAGCGGGTCGCCGCGGTGTTGGCGGTGGACCTTTCCAGGTTGGGAGAAGGTGCCGGCGTGGGCCATCGGCGGCTTCGACAGGGCGTCCCGGCGTTTCGCGGCCGACTCCAGCTTCGCCAGCGTGGCGCGGGCCTCGGCCGCCTCGGCCTTCGCGAGGCCGTCGAAGCGGTACTCCGGAATGGCCGGCCCGGATCCGGGACGCGGCCGTCGGCGCGCGGAATCGGAGACGGAGCGCCAGGCGCCATCCGGTCCAAGGACCTCGATGCGGTAGGCGGTCGCGATGCGGTCCCCGAGACGTCCCTCGCGGTCGCGACCCCAGGTCACGCGGTCGACACGGAACTCCTGCTGGAACTCCAGTTCCACCCAACCCTTGCCGGATTCATTGGAGATCCACGAGCGGTCGTTGCCGGTGCGGCCGTCGTTGATGTGGGCGAGCTGGTGGATGGCGTAGCCGGGCAGGGTGCCGCTGGCGGACGCCTTCGTGCCGGCGGTGGCGAGGGCCACGTTGCGGTCGCCGGACCAGGCCTCGAGTTCGTCGAGGCACGGCTCGCCTCCGGTGGTCCCGATGACGGTGAACCGCAGGCGCCGCGTTGCGACCGCCGGGAAGCGGTCCTCGTTGAGCCGGGCTTCCACCGCCGGCAGGTCTGCCTCGGGACGCGTCCGGTATCGGGCCAGCCGGGATTCCAGCGACTGGACCTCGGCCTCGGCGGCCTTCCAGGCGGCCTCCTCGACGGCGGAGCGGGGAAGGGCGCGTTCGCCTTGGGCCACGCCGGCGAAGACCGCGGTCAGGGAGAAGTACTCGCGCTGGGAGACCGGATCGAACTTGTGATTGTGGCAGCGGGCGCAGCCGAGCGTCAGGCCGAGGAACGCGGTGCCGGTCGTGTTGACCATGTCGTCCAACTCGTCGGCGCGCTGCTGGGCGGTGAGCGCGGGATCGGGGCTCTTCACGATGTCCCACGGACCTCCTACCAGGAACCCGGTGGCGACGTCGTCACCGGACGCGTCCCCCGCCACCTGCCGCCGCACGAACTCGTCGTAGGGCAGGTCGCGGTTGAGGGCCTGGATCACCCAGTCGCGGAAGCGCCACGCGCCGGTGCGTTCGCGGTTGGTCTCGAAGCCGTTGCTCTCGGCGAAGCGGATCACGTCCAGCCAGTGGCGCGCCCAACGTTCGCCGTACCGCGGGTCCTCGAGCACGCGGTCCACGAGGTTCTCCCAGGCCTTGGGCGAACGGTCCCTGCGGAACGCCTCGATCTCGGACGGCGTCGGCGGCAGGCCGAGCACGACGTCGTAGAGACGCCGGATGCGCGTCGTCCGGTCGGCCTCGGGCGACGGGTCGAGGCGCTCACGCCGCAGCGCGTCGCGGACGAAGGCGTCGACGGGATGGGACGTCCGCTGCCCCGTGGTCGGGACTTCCGGGCGGACGACCGGCTGGAAGGACCAGTGCTTGGCCGAGGGTTCGAGAGCCTCCGCGGCGGTGGTCCGGATCGGGGCCGCCGCCGCGACGAGGATCCAGGCCAGGACCGTGGCGCCTCCGCCGATCCGCCGGATGGCGTCGATCCGGCGGATGGGACCTGGGTTGGCGAGGGACATGGCAAAAGACTCCGTGTCGTCGCCGGCAGGGGACAGGAAAAAGACGGCAGCCGCGGACCGGCGACCGCTTCGGGGTGCGACAA
>JAIXUV010000193.1 GCA_027483345.1 Verrucomicrobiales bacterium
CCGTAGGCCGAGCCGCCCTGGCCGCGGGACATGCTGTTGAAGCGGCTTTGGAAGGAACCGGTGTTGACCGCGGAGCCGGCCTGGTTGGCGCCGCCCAGCTGCTGCTGGTTGACGCGGTTCGCGGTGCCGAAGCGGTTGTTGCCACCCAGTTGGCCGCCTGCCCCGAACTGGTTGACCCCGGAGTTCATCCCGTTCAGGCCGCCCGCACCGCCGACGCCGGAGCGACGCGAGCCGCTGATTCCGCCAGCGCCTCCGATGCCACCGGCACCGGCAGCACCTCCGCCGGGGGTACCGCTGACGCCGCCGCCGCCGATGACGCTGGTCAGGGTCGAATAGATCTCGTCCACCTTGCCATAGCGGATGGGGATCACCTCCAGGATGTAGTCCTCCTCCACCTCGACATCGATCTTGGCGAGGACCTCGAGCATGCGCTTTACGTTGATCGCGTAGTCCCGCAGCACGAGGGTCTTGGTGCTGGCAAGGGCGACGATGCCCTGGGCGTTCTTGGCGAACGGCGTGATGGTGGGAACCGCCTCCTCGATGGGCACATGCTTCAGCTGGACGACATGCGTCACGAACTGGCTGGCCTCGGGATACTTGTCGGCGGTCTGGTCCGAGAAGGCCGCACCCTCCTGCATCGCCTGCGCCACGGGAACCGCGGTGACGAACTTCTCGCCGGTCGGGATCATGGTGATGCCGTTGAGCGCGAGGATCGTGTCGTACATCTGGACCAGCTCGGCGTCGTCGAGCTCGCTCTGGGTGTTGACGCTGATCTGGACCTGGGGAAGGCCTTGGGCGCGGAGGATCGTACGGCCGACGGTGGGGCCGTAGACCTGGTCGAAGAACTGGTTGAGGTCCTGGTTCTTGAAGACGATGCGGAAGTCCTTGGCCGCGGCGTTGGTGCCGCGCTGTTCGCGGAGCGCCTTCAACGTGGATTCGTTCAGGGCCTTGTCCTCCTCGCTGGCCTTGCCGGGCTGCACCGGTGAAGGCGGGCCGGCCTTGGCAGGGCCGCCGGGACGTCCAGCGGTGGTTGCGGGAGTCGTGGCCGGAGTCGTCGTCGGGGCCGGCGCAGCAGGACGCGGAAACCCCTTGGGAAGGGCCGAGGGGAGGTTGGTCGACACGACCACGTTGGTGGAGCGGCGGCGGGTCGGAAGCTCAGGAAGGGCCGGAAATGGGCTTCCCGCAGCCGGTGCGCCCCCTGCCGGCGTCGTTCCGGGTCCGGCCGCGGGCGCCGCACCCACGGTTCCGGGGAGCACGCCGGGCGGGAGGTTCGGGAGATTCGGACGGGCGTCCGGGCTGTCCTGGGCAACCAGGCCGTTCACCGCCAGGGCGGCGACCACCGCGAGATGAATGAGGCGCGAGTTCACGGAAATCATTTCTTGGATGTCGCGTTGGTGACGGAGGCCTTCGGCCCGGAATCCCCGGGGGTTCCCTTGGCGCCCGAGGCACCACGAGTCCCCTTCGCACCCGGCATGGCCGGAGGCGGGTTCGTGGAGCCCGCTGCGGACTGCGTTGGCGTCGGCTTGTTCGGCTTGTTGGCCTTCTGGAAGCTGGCGACGAAAGTGACATCGGCCTCGAGATTCTGTCCCGAGGTGTCGAGGCGCAGACCGGACATCTCACGGACGCGGATCATCGAGTCGCTGGAACCGAGCGAATGAAGAAATGAGACGAGTCCCTGTTCCTTGGCGTTGAGCTTCACCATCACGACCTGTTCGTCGAAGAAGTTGGTGTCTTTCGAGGCCGAGGTGCGGAGGGTGGCCAACTGAGGCGTGATCCTGATGATGTTCACCCCATTGGTGCCGGCGGCGGCGACGATGCTGCTCTGAACCGTGTTGGCCTGGTCTTGCGGCATCACCTGGGCGCCGGAACCCTCAAGTTCGTTGAGGCGACGCTGGTAGGCAGCCTTCTGGCCGACTTCCTTGAAGTAGATCCCTTTTTGGCCGGCGAGCTTGTCCCACTCGCGCTCCACTTGGCCCCACTCGGAGAAGTAGGGCCAGATCAGCCAGTAGTTGAGCAACAGTGCGAACAGGCAGGCGCCGGCGATGGCGACGCGCCGTTCGGAAGGACCGAGGTTCAACTTGTCGAACCAGCGCATCATGGCATGGAGTCCTCCCGCCGAAGCTCGGCATCGAACCGCCATTGCAGCTGCGCTCCCCTGAGCTGGGTTGACGCTGGCTTCACTTCGGAAAACAGGGGCTTGCCGTCGATCATCACCATCTTGAGTTCCGAATTGAACCGGGTGACGTCCGCGCGGTTCTCGTCCATCGCAGTGCCGTCCAAGGACAAGGTCCGGCCGCCCTTGAAGTCCATCTTGGTCAGGTTGAGCGTCTCAGGCAGCCTTTCGGCGACCGCGTTCCAGCAGTCGAGGGCGGCGAACCGCAGCGCCACCTGCTCCTGCAACACACGCACCCGGGCCTTCAGCTGCAGGGTGTTCGTGTACTGCACGGCCATCCCGCGGGTTTCGTCCCTCAACGTGTCGAGACGCGACTTCTGCACGGTCAAAACGGCGAGGTAGACGAACACGCAGGCGAGGTAGGTCATGGCGAGGCCGGTCAATCCCTTGACCCAGAGCGTATCGACGAACTGCCGGCGCTGGCGCTCGCGCACCTCGTCGGCCACCATCGTCGGCGCGCCTCCCTTGAGCGCATGGCGGGCCGTCCGGGCCGCCAGCTCGGGCATCGGCACACGGCTCTCGCACGCGACCGACGTGCCGGACCATTCCTGGAGCGCAAGCCGCAGCGGCTCCAAACCCACCGCCTCGCCGAAGAGCCGGATCGGCGGAAGAGTGGTCAGCCAGCCTTCGGCCTCAGCCGCCCAAGCGGCCTTCTGAATCTGTTGGACGAGCGCGTCCGCCGGGTTGGCTCCGGGAAGGTGCAGGAAGGCGACTTCCCGCAAGATCCCAGCGGTCCACCAGGCGACAAGGGCACCGGGCACCGCAGCCGTGGTTTCGGCCAATATGTGCAGGCCTTCGCGGGGCGCCGGCGAATCCAACAACTCGCGGAGCAGCGGGTTCACCAGGGCGTCGACCACGTAACCGCCGGATTCCAGCTCCCCGATGAAGGCGTCGACACCCGAACGGGCGGCGAGTGTCACCACCGCGGTCTGCCCGCCACCGTCCGCATGCGGAACGGTCTCGACCGTCCACACCACCTGGGCCGGCGGCATCGGGGAGATCCGCTCAATCTGGAACTCCACCATCCCGGCCACCTCGGCCGGATCGCAGGCGGGAAGCTCCACGGTCCGGATGAACACGGTGTCCATCGGCAGCCAGGCCAGGTCCAGGCGCGGACGCAACAGGAAGCGCCAGTCGCGTCCCACCGCCTTCTCGGGAAGCGCGGCGCCCTCGGCGACGGCCAAGTCGCCCGCGGGTTCCGGACGTCCCTTGGAAACCTGGAACTGGAAGAGTCGACGGCTCGCCCCGTGGACCACCAGCAGGTTGCAGCCGCTCGGGGCGGACTTCCGGGAACCGCTCATGGAACCACCGCCTTGTCGTCGCCGATCAGGCCCTTCACGTGCTCCTCGGTCTGGGTCACACGGAGGACCTCCTCCACCGTGGTCACGCCCGCCTTCACCTTCCGCCAACCATCCTGGCGCAACGTCCGCATGCCCTGACGCCGGGCCACGTCGCCGATGGCCGCGGCCGAAGCCCGGTTCATCACCAGCGGCCGGATGGCCTCGGTCACCACCAGCAGCTCATGGATGCCCGTGCGGCCCTGGTAGCCGAGTTGCCGGCATTGCTCGCAGCCCACGCCCTTGCGGAAGTCGGTCGAATCGATCTCGTCCTCCGGGAACCCGACCTTCAAGAGGTACTCGCGGTCGATCTTCTGCGGCCGACTGCAGTGCGGGCAGATGGTCCGGACGAGGCGCTGGGCCATGATCGCTTCCACCGACGAGGCGACGAGGAACGGCTCGATGCCCATGTCGATGAGCCGCGTGAACGCGCTGGACGCGTCGTTTGTGTGCAGGGTGCTGAAGACGAGATGCCCGGTCAGCGACGCGCGGATCGCGATCTCCGCGGTCTCGGAGTCGCGGATCTCGCCGACCATGACCACGTTCGGGTCCTGGCGGAGGATGTGCCGCAGTCCCACGGCGAAGGTGAGCCCGATGTCCGAACGGACCGGGATCTGGTTGATGCCCTTGAGCTCGTATTCGACGGGTTCCTCGATGGTGATGATCCGCTTGGTCACCGAGTTGATCGTCGAGAGGAACGCGTAGAGCGACGTCGACTTGCCGGATCCGGTCGGACCGGTGACCAGCACGATGCCGTGCGGCTTCACGATCAGCTCCCGGATCACCGCGTCCTCGTCCGCACCGAACCCCAGCTTCTCGAGGCTGAAGAAGATCTTCCCGCGCAAGAGGAGGCGGAGCGACACCGACTCGCCCCAAACGGTCGGCACCGTCGACACGCGGATGTCGATCTCCTCGCCCTTGATGCGGACGTTGATGCGGCCGTCCTGCGGCAGGCGCTTCTCCGCGATGTTCATCCCGGCCATCACCTTGATGCGCGAGATCAACGCCGCCTGGTAGCGCTTGATCTGCGGCGGCAAAGGGGTCTGGTGGAGGATGCCGTCGATGCGGTACCGGATGCGGAGCTCGTCCTCGGAGGGTTCGAAATGGATGTCCGTCGCGCGGTCCTTGAAGGCCTCCCAGATCACCTGGTTGACGAACTTGATGACGCTCGCGTCCTGGTCGTCGCCGGTGATCTCGCGGCCGCCGTCGATCTCCAACTCGATCGCGTCGTCGTCCTCGGCCATCTCGTCCAGCGTCTCCGCGCCGACGCCGTAGTACTTCTTCAGCGCCTTCTCGATCTCGGCCGCCGGGGCGAGTGCGAGGACCACCGGTCCCCGCGCGTCGTACTGCACACCGGAAAGCATCGCGCCGTCGAACGGGTCGGACACCGCCACCACCAGCGAACCGGATTCCTCGGCCAACGGGATCACGTTGTGCTGGAAGGCGACCTTCGTGCTGATGCGCTTGCGGGCTTCCGGCGGGATCGTGGCCTTGGCCAGGTCGACGTAACTGCAACCGAGGGCCGGGGCCAGCTTCTGGAGGAAGGCCTCCTCCGAGGCGCCGGATTCACGGGCGAAGAACGCGAGCCGCGTTCCCGTGCCGCCGGACTCCCTTGAACCCCGCCATGCCGTGTTCCAATGATCGAACTGCGCCGGGGTGAGCAACCCGGCGCGTTCCAAGACCGTCTTGAGGGGAGTGAAGGACATCGGCGTGACGACGTTGGTACAACGTCATCCGCCCCGAAAAGTTGCGACGGAACTCGTACGCGAGTCCACCCCGGAGTTTCCCGCCGCAGACGGCGGCCGAGCATCGCCTCCGCAGCAACACGCGCCTGTCGGCGTTTGAAGGTGTCGGGCCCGCACGGATCCCCTTCAATCGGCACGTCATGCCGGAGCCCTATCCCCTCACCTCCCGGGAACGCACCCGCTGGATCCTCGACCGTCGTCAGGGCATCGCGCGGGACGCCGGCCTGTCCCCGGGACGGGTCTCCCACAGCCTGAGGGAAACCGAGCCCGACGGTGTGGGCGGTTTCGCCTCGATTCTCACCCTCTTCCTGACGAACCGCGAGTGCCCCTGGCGTTGCCTGATGTGCGATCTCTGGCGGCACACCCTTGAACGCCCACTCCGGCCTGGGGACGTCCTCAGGCAGATCGACGACGCCCTGGCGGCGGATTCCGCGTCGGAACCGGAGCGGCCCGACTGGCTCAAGCTCTACAACGCCGGCTCGTTCTTCGATTCCGGAGCCATTCCCCGAGAGGACCTCGACGGAATCGCCCGTCGCGCCTCGTCCTTCCGGCGTCTGGTCGTGGAATGCCATCCGACGCTCGTCGGTCCACGCATCCTCCCCTTCCGGGACGCCTTGGGCGGTGCGACACGGCTTGAGGTTGCGATGGGATTGGAGACGGCCCATCCGGAGGTTCTCGACCGGCTCAACAAGGGATTCGGGCTGCCGGAATTCGCCAGCGCCTGCGGACTCCTGAAACGCGAAGGCATCGACGTCCGTGTTTTCGTGCTGCTCCGGCCACCCTTCATGGACGAGCCGACGGGTCTCGAATGGGCGGTCCTTTCGACCCGGTATGCCTTCGAGTGTGGGGCGGACGTTGTGACGTTGATCCCGACCCGCGATGGAAACGGCGCGATGGAGGCGCTGCGGGCGTCCGGAGACTACGCACCGCCGCAGCTAGCGTCGCTTGAGACGGCGCTGCGCGCGGGTTTGGAGCTGCGGAGGGGACGGGTCTTCGCCGACACGTGGGACCTTGGACGGTTCTGCGACAACGCCAAAGAAGTGGAGGAATCGAAGGCCAGGCTTGAACGCTGGAACCGGCTCCAGGTCGCGGATCCGCCGGAACCCGGGCATTGACGGGACCCTTCACTTGCGGTTTTTTCCCATCACGTCACATGAACTTCCGCAGCAGATACTTTTTTGGATACGGATACTTTTACGGGATCCGGCTCTGCGGCCGTGTCATGGAATGACCGTTTCCTGAACACCAAAAGCCGCAGGCCACCGCCTGCGGTTCCCATCAGGACCGGAGGCGATGAAGCGCGGAACACCACGCACCTCATGATCATCGTACTCAAGCCCCAGACCCGCCGCACCGACGAGACCGCCGTCCTCAAGGAGATCCGCCGACTCGGCTACAAGCCGCACGTGATGCGCGGGGTATCCCGCACCGTCATCGGCGCCATCGGCGACGAGGCCAGTCAGCCTTCCCTGGAATCCCTGCGCGCCTGGCCGCAGGTGGAATCCGTCACGCCGGTCCAGAAGCGCTTCAAGCTGGTCAGCCGCGAGGCCCATCCCGCAAACAGCACCATCCGCGTCGGCAAGGACGTCGTGATCGGCGGCCCCGAGGTGGTCGTGATGGCAGGTCCATGCTCGGTGGAAGGCGAGAAGCAGCTGATGACCACGGCCGAGGCGGTGGCCAAGGCCGGAGCCAAGGTCCTGCGCGGCGGGGCGTTCAAGCCGCGGACCTCGCCCTACGAGTTCCAAGGTCTCGGCGAGAAAGGCCTGAAGCTCCTCGCCAAGGCCCGGAAGGCCACCGGACTGGCCGTCATCACCGAACTGCTCTCCGAAGACCATGTCGAGCTGGTGGCGGAATACGCCGACATCCTCCAGATCGGCGCCCGCAACGCACAGAACTTCCAGCTGCTGATCGCCGCGGCGAAGACCGGACTGCCGATCATGCTCAAGCGCGGCTTGAGCATGAAGATCGAGGAATGGCTGCTGGCCGGCGAGTACGTGCTCGCCAACGGCAACCGGAACGTCCTGTTCTGCGAGCGCGGAATCCGGACTTTCGAAACCTACACCCGGAACACGCTGGACCTCTCGGCGGTTCCCATCGTGAAGAAGGAATCCCACCTGCCGGTGGTCATCGATCCCAGCCAGGGCGGCGGACGCGCCGACCTCGTGTCGGCGATGTGCAAGGGGGCCGTGGCGATGGGCGCGGACGCGCTCCTCGTCGAGGTGCATCCGAATCCGAAGGAAGCCTGGAGCGACGGCGCCCAACAGCTCTCGCTAGAAGGCTTCGCGAGGCTGATGGAGGAGATCCGGCCGCTGGTCCAGGCGGTGGGACGCCAGTAGGCGAAACGGCCGCCGGCGGTGCCGTCGTCACCACTCGATGACGGCGGCACCCCAGGTCAATCCGGCGCCGAAGACCACGAGCAGCACGAGGTCGCCCCGGGTGATGCGTCCCTCGCGGACCGCCTCATCCAACGCGATCCCGACGCTGGCGGCGCTGGTGTTGCCATAGCGGTCGACGTTGACGAACACCTGTTCCGGGGTCGCGCCAAGGCGTTCGCCGACCGCGGTGAGGATGCGCTGGTTCGCCTGGTGCGGGATGACGCAGCGGATCTGCCCGATCTCCAGTCCGCAACGGCCGAGCGCCTCGTTGGCGGCGGACACCATCGCGTTGACCGCGTTCTTGAAGGTCTCCTTGCCGTCCATGCGAAGGAAATGGAGACGCCGTGCCACGGTGTCGGCGGTCGCGGGACAGGCGCTTCCCCCGCCCTGCATCTCGAGAAGTCCGGCCTTGCCGCCATCGGACCCGAGGCACGTCGTGAGCAGGCCGTGGGCGCTGGGTCGGTTCTGGAGGATCGCCGCACCCGCGCCGTCGCCAAACAGCACGCAGGTGTTGCGGTCGGTCCAGTCGACGACCGAACTCATCTTCTCGGCCCCGATCACGAGGACGGTGTCGTAGGTGTGGGACTGGACGAAATGGGAACCGACCTCGAGGGCGTAGACGAACCCGCTGCAGGCAGCCTCGATGTCGAAGGCGGCGGCGCGGAAGGCTCCCAGCTTGTGTTGGACGAGGCAGGCGGTGCTGGGGAAGAGGTGGTCCGGGGTGATGGTGGCGACGATGATCAGGTCGATCTGGTCGGCGGTGACCCCGGCGGCGGCCATGGCCTTGCGGGCGGCCTCGACGGCGAGGTCCGAGGTGGCCTCGCCCTCGGCGGCGATCCGCCGTTCCCGGATGCCGGTCCGGGTGCGGATCCACTCGTCCGAGGTGTCCACCATGCGTTCGAGGTCGGCGTTCGAAAGCACGCGCGACGGGACATGGGAGCCGACGCCCGTGATCGAAACGGTGCGGAGATGCGGGCGGTTGGCGCGGGGATGCTTCAATTTCGGGGAGTGCTGGAGGGAATCTCCGCCGTATCCGGCGCAGCCAGCGGCTTCCGGCTGGAAGCGGAGGCCATGTCACGCACCAGCGTCGCGTTCAACCCGAGTCCGACGAAGCGCACGGCCTGGTGCATGGCGTGCATCACGTTGCCCCGCTTCGCCCCGCCGTGGATCTTGATCACACATCCGTGGATGCCGAGCAGCGGCGCCCCGCCGTAGGCTTCGGGATTCATGCGGGTCCGGATGCCGGTGAGCCCGCCGCGCGCGATGAACGCGCCGAGCATCCGCAGCGGGTTCGCCTTCAGTTCCTCACGCAGCATCGAACCTACCGCCTTGCCGAGGCTTTCGGCGGACTTCAGCACGATGTTGCCGACGAAGCCGTCGCAGACGCAGACGTCGACTCCGTCCATGAAGAGGTCGTAGCCCTCGCAGTAGCCCATCGAGTTGAGTCCGGATGCGCGGATGAGTGCGACGGCGGCGCGGGTGAGTTCGGTGCCCTTGGATTCCTCGGAACCGTTGCTCAGCACCCCGACCCGGGGCGAAGCGACACCGAGCATGGCCTTGGAATAGGCCGAACCCATGATCGCGAACTGGAGCAGGTTCTCCGGGGTGCACTCCGGATTGGCGCCGCCGTCCACGAGCACCCAGGCACCGGCCTTCGAAGGCATGATGCAGGCGATGGTGGGGCGTTCGATCCCGTCGAGGGTGCGCAACCGGATTGTGGCGGCGGCGACGATGCCTCCGGTGTTGCCGGACGAGATGACCGCGTCGGCATGGCCGTCGCGGACGAGTTCCACGGCGCGGAGGATGGAGCAGTCCTTCTTCCGGCGGAGGCCTTGGACCGGCTTGTCCTCCATGGTGAGGACCTCGCTCGCGTGACGGATCCGGACCCGGGGGTCGGAACAGCCGATCCGTTCCAGGATGCGTCGCAACTCGTCCTCAGGGCCGACGACGTGGACCTCCTGGACGGCCGACTCGGCGGCCAAGCCGAGCTTCACGCCCTGGAGGAGTTCCTCCGGGCCGTGGTCGCCACCCATGACGTCCACTGCCAGGCGCATGAAAGCAAATGCGCCGACCCCGCGGAAACAGGGTCGGCGCAGGGAAAAGGATCAGGCGACAGCGCTGACGTTGATCACCTGGCGCCCGTTGTAGTAGCCGCACTCGCCGCACACGCGGTGCGGAAGGTTCGGCGAGGCGCACTGGGGACAGGTGGAGAGCTGCGGCAGCGTGAGAACGCTGTTGTAAGCCCGGCGCATGCGCTGACGGCTGCGCGACGGTTTGCGTTTGGGAACGCCCATATTCTATTCGGTTACAGTTTCAACTTGTCGAGGGCGCTCCAGGCACTTGCCGAGGACGACTCCCCCAAATGAAGATCGCGGGCTTCGGTCTTCGGCTTCAGCCCGCGACAATCAAGACTGCACAACGGACTCGTTGGCAGGACGAGCAAAATGTCCTCTCGGACGACAGGGGTCAAGTCCGCAAAATCACCATCGATCACCGTCATCTCTTCGCCCTCGACCTTTTCGAAGGGGATCAGGGCGGCAAACTCCGGCAGTTCGAGCGGCAGGATGAAGGTCTTCAGGCAACGGGCGCAGTCGCATTCAAGCCGGGTCGCCAGACGGCCGGTGACCAGAAGTCCATCGGACTGGCGTTCCACCTTCAGCTCGTAATCCACGGGATGCACCAGGCGGACCAGTTCGTCCTGGAAATCCGGCACCAACTCGGGAGCCGGGATCGAGTCGTCCAACTCGACCGGTCCGTTCTCGAGGTGCTTGAGGTTCACCTTCAGCGACATGGGTGGAGCTTCGGCGAACGGCGCCCCGCTGGCAACCGACGGTTCTGCTTTCCCGAGGTCGGGGCCGAGGGGACGGACGAGGGGAACCGAGAAAACAAAAGGCGGGCTCCGTTTCGGGAGCCCGCCTTCGTGATTCGGGAACGGCGATCAGGCCGCCTTCGCGTCGGCGATCGTGATCGGCCGGTAGCCGCCGATGGCCTTGAAGTAGAAGAGCAACAGCAGATAGATGACGGCCATTCCGACCGGGAGTGCGGCATCCGCCTTGAGCGTCTGACGGGCACCCGCGATGTTGGCCTCAACCATAGCTTTCTGATCCGCGGTCAGCTGCGACTTTTCGGTAGAGACGTTCTCGTGCTTCTCCTTCTCGGCCAGCTTTTTCGCGGCCTCCATTTTCGCTCCATCCAAGGCAGCGACCTCCTTGAAGATCCCAAGCAGGCCTGACGGTTTCTCGGCCTTGTTGGCAATGAGGACGGCCTGCTGCCCCTTGGCCTCCAAATGCTCGGCAGTGAAGCGATCCTTGGCATAGCCGAGTCCGGGGCCACCGATCTGGCCCACGGAAAGCATGCCGATTCCGCCCATGATGGACATCGCCACCGCACCCGACCGCGGGAAACGGTCTCCCACGACCGCAAGCATGGTCGGCCAGAAGAACGTCTTGCCGATGCTGTAGAGCAGCACGGCACCGAAGGCCACCGTGAGGGTGGTCACGGAAGAGCAGGCCAGCAATCCGACGATGGCAAAGATCGAGCATGTGAACAGGATCGCGATCGGGGAGAGCTTGAGGCGCGACTCGATCCAGTGGCTGGAGAACCGCAGGGCGAACATCATCGCGGATGCGAAGATGAAGAGGATCGTGCCCTGTTTCGCTGTCAGGATGCTGCCGTTGATGTTCTCGATCCAAGAGTCGGTGCCCAGCTCGAGCGAACCCAGGATGGCATGGGCGATGAAGAGGGTGAAAATCATCCAGTGCCCCAGCGCAAACTTGGTGATGACAGCAACCCAGGCGACAAAACCGAGCGCGACGAGAGCCGAAACGGTGACCCAGGCTTGGGACGTGAAGAATCCGCTGCCCGTGATGGCTCCAATGATGCCGCCCAGCGAGTCGCGGAAGAACAAGAAGAGCAGCACACCCACGATGCTCGCTCCAAGCATTCCGACATCCTTCATCATCTCTCCCAAGGAAAGTCCCTTGGAGGAGGCTTCCGATTTCGGGAATTTCTGACCCAAGAACAAGAAGCCGTAGATCGCGGTAGGGATGAGGTACAGCCCCAACTTCACCTTCCAAGGAAGGGAGTCACCCACGAAAAGGGTGACGAAGGCGCCGAGGATCATTCCCGCAGGCCAGCTCGCGTGCAGGATGTTCAGGTAATGGGTGCGATTCTTGGGGTAGATGGTCGCAATCAGTGGATTGGCAACGGCCTCAAGGGTGCCGTTCGCCAACGAGAAGATGAACGAGCCGCAAAAGAGCAGGTTGAAGGCGGTCGCCTGGGTCACGTCCGGGGCAGGAGAGAGCGTGACGACGGCAGACAGCACATGGAGCAGAAAGGCTGCGCCCACCAGTTTTCCGTAGCCGATCTTGTCCACCACGATGCCGCCGAAAATGATGCCGAAACAGAAACCCGAAAACCCGGCTCCGCCGATGAGGCCAACCTGACCGTCTGTGAAGCGGAAGAGCGATTTCCACTCTCCGGTGAGGCCGTTTCGCAAAGCGAATCCGATGCCGGCCGCCAAGATCGCCATGAATCCGGCGAAAAGCAGCCGCTTTGCGTTGGGCGCGATGCCCTCGTTACTTCCGTTGCTCATAGTGGTTCGTGGATGGGTACTGAAGGATGACAGATGCTGTGTGGTGACGGACGTGGGACGAGCCATTTAACCGTTTCGACACTCGACCTGTCCATTCCTTGCTTTCGGATTGTGGGGTACGGTCACGGTCGAGGGCAGGTTCCTCATTCGCCCCGCCCCATCCCCGTCGCGTCCGAGTCCGTTTCATCGGAACGAATCCGGACCTCACTCAAAAACGCGACGACGCCACGGCAACGTGGAGTTGGATCCGAAGCCCGAATGGACTCCAGCGAAAGGGGGTGCTGTTCCACCATCTCCAACCCGCTGTTCCCTTCTCGGCTTGGCCGCTTGCGGTGAGAGTCCCCACCAACTCGCGGCTCAGGGCCGAATCAGCGTCTTCACCGCCCGGTTGCCCGACGCCATCGAGCGGAAAAGCTCGGGCAACTCGTCCAGTCCGGCCTGTCCGTCGACGAAGTCCGCCGATCGGATGACTCCGGTTTCGATCAGTTCCAGCGCCCGTCGGATGGTCCTCGGCGTGTGGTGGAACGAGGCAAGCAGGGTCAGGTTGGAATAGTGGATCAGGCCGGTGTCGAACTGGACCGAAGTGCCGCCGGGGCAACCGCCGAAGAAGTTGACCCGCCCACCCTTCCGCACCAGGCGGGACGCGGACTCCCAAGCCGAAGGTTTACCCACCGCCTCGAAGACCACGTCGAACTCCGACCGGGGCAGCGCGTCGCGGATCGCCGCCTCCAGATCCTCCCTTCCCTGCATGTCCACGACCGACGCCGCGCCCAACCGGCCGCCAAGGGCCAGGCGGGCCTCGCCTCGGCCGGCCGCGGAAACGATGCAACCCGCGTGGTGCGCCAAGGCCACGGCGAAGAGGCCGATCGGTCCCGCACCCAGCACGAGGACCCGCTCACCCGCCGCCAATTTCAGGTCGTCGATACCCTGGACCACACAGGCGAGCGGTTCGGTGAGCGCCCCGGACTCGAACTCGGTGGTCGGACGCAGCCGGAGCAGGTTCTTCTCCGCCAGACGCGCCGGAACCACGATGGACTCCGCGTAGGCGCCGTTCAGGAAGAGGAGATCGTCGCAGAGGTTCTCCTGTCCGCGTCGACAGGATGGACACCCTCCGCAAGGCGCCGAGTTGGCGCAGACGACACGGTCCCCAACAGACCAGCCAAGGGTCTCCGGATGCACCTCGCCGACGGTGCCCGCCAACTCGTGTCCGAAGACGCACGGCGGCTTCAACATCCGTGCATGGTACCCGCGGCGGAAGACCTTCAGGTCCGTGCCGCAGGTCAACGCCGCGCCGATGCGGACGCGGACCTCGCCCGGCTGGAGCGGAAGCTCCGGGACATCCTCGATGCGGACGTCTTCGCGTCCATGCAACACGGCGGCCTTCATGGATCTCGTTGCGGCAAAATAGAAAACCGGCCCGGCGGCGGTCACTTGTCCACTCGGACGGAGTTGGCCGGAACCCGGGCCGTCGGACCGATACCACGCCGGGGATACGGACCAAAGGGAAAGCTGTTCCGGCTCTTCGAGCTTGGATGGAAGACCCAAGCGAACTTCAAGCCGATACCATCATCGCCGGCGGCTCACCGGTTCCGGCGCCGCGACTCATCCCTAATCCGCTTCTCGGCGGCCTTCTGCATCATCCTCGAATGAGCCGTCTTCTCGTGTTCCGCGGCGAACCGGTCGGCCAGCTCACGGAAACCGGGTCGCGAAAGATACCAGGCGCAAAGCAGGTTCGCCGTGATGAAGGTCACGTAGCCCCTGGGGTAGAGCGGAAGCTTCACTGACGGACCGCCCAGCAACGCGGTCAGGCTCCAAATGAGATGGAGGGTACAGACGCAGAAGAATCCGACGGCGACCCGCCGGTGGAAGCGCCTCATGTTCACCAGGCCGACGATCAGCCAGATCATCAGGACAAGAGATGCCGCCGGGAGAAACGGTGTGAATAGGGTCGCTTGCGCAGGGGCATTCTTCCGGTCTGCGAGTCGGAAAAGTGGGGACAGTTGAATGATGAGGGAGAAGGCGTACCAAGCCGCCACCAGGAGGAAAACGCGTGGACGCTTCATGATTCCCGAACGACCTCGGCCGAAAGGATGGGATTCTCTCCCAGCGGACGCAATGCCTTCCGAAGAACGCGCAGGATCAGGCCTGGGGTCCGTCCGGATGGTCCGATTCGGTCCGGCCGAGCCGGAAGGAATCCGACTCCCGGAACGATTCCGACAAGTCACCCCAAAGGTTCGATCGGAAGGGTGTTTCGCCCCGGTCACTCCACCAGCCCAACAAAAAACCCGCAGTTGCCTGCGGGTTCCCAGTCGTTTGCCGACCGCCTCCGGGCTGAAGTGGTGGAGCCGAGGAGATTCGAACTCCTGACCCCCACAATGCCATTGTGGTGCTCTACCAACTGAGCTACGACCCCACTAGGCCCGAAAGCGGCGCGCACTTTAGGAAGGTGGGACGAAGTGTCAAAGCGCATTTGAAAAAAGTTTTGTGGGAGAGCCTCGGCGGCTCTTGGGAATCCGCCCCGCACCGGGCCCGGCTTCCAGCCCATTCGGCCCGGAATCGATCGTTCCGCCCCGGATTCACGATGGGCAACCGAAGCGGGTCGCCCTACCGTCTCCGGCGATGAGCGATCCGACCCTCGACGCCTCGGAGTTCCCTCCCGGGGGCGCGTTCGACGATCTGGCGAATCTGGCGGCGCAGGTCAGCTTCACGCCGGCCGCCTTCATCGCCCTCGGACCGCCGCGTCAACTCCATCCGTCCGGACACGCGGGTTGTGAGCGCATCCTCTTCCAGTCCGTCGGGGAAGCCGTCTCGGAGCTGGCGGCCGGCACCGAGGACTGGCGGGAGATCCGCGACCCGGGACGTCTCCCGGGTGAATGGCGTTGGCTGGCCTGCATCCCGGTCCGTTCCTACGTCGGGGAACAGTTCGGCGTCGTCGTCCTGCTCGACCGATCTCCCCGCCGTCTCAATGCGGGCCAACGGGCGGGCCTTCAGACCTTGGCCCACCAGGTGGCCAGCCACATCGAGCTGCGTCGGAACGAGTCGCGCCTCGCGGCCACGACCGCACAGCACCGACAGGCCGAGTCCCTCCTCCGCGACAACGAGGCATTCTTCCAGTCGCTCGTCGAGTCGCTTCCGCAGAACATCTTCCGCAAGGACCTCACCGGCCGCTTCACCTTCGTCAACCGCGCCTTCTGCCGCACGCTCGGCCGTTCCCGCGAACAGCTTCTCGGCCGGACCGACTTCGACATCTTCCGGCAGGATCTCGCGGAGAAGTACGTCGCCGACGACCGCCGCGTGGTGTCCACCGGCGAGGTGGTCGAGGGAACGGAATACAACGTCACCCCGGACGGCGGACGCCACTGGTTCCACGTGGTGAAGACGCCGCTGTTGGACGCCAACGGCCAGCCCGTGGGCGTGCAGGGGTCGTTCTGGGAGGTCACCCAGGAGAAGCTCTTCGAGGAACAGCTGGCGCACGAGAGGGACCTTCTCCATGCCCTGCTCGAGAGCGCGCCGGACGCGATCTACTTCAAGGACCGGAATTCCCGGATCACCCGCGCCAGCCGCGCGTTGGCGCGTCGGGTGGGGCTCGAGGATCCCGCGCAGCTGGTCGGCAAGACCGACCACGACTTCTTCGACCTGGTGCACGCGGACGCCGCGCGTGCCGACGAGGTGCAGATCCTGCGGACCGGCCAACCGATCCTCGGGAAGCTGGAGAAGGAGACCCGCCGCGACGGCCGAGTCACCTGGAGCCTGACCAGCAAGATCGTCCTCCGCGACCCGGCCGGGGAGATCATCGGAACGTGCGGCATTTCGCGGGACATCACCGAGCTCAAGGAGGCGCAGGAGAAGCTGGAGAAGACCGAGGCCAACTACCGCGGGCTCGTGCAGAACGCGGTGGACGGCATCTTCCAGACCAGCCCCGATGGCAAGTACATCAACGCCAACCTCGCGCTGGCCCGGATGTACGGGTTCGAGAGCGTCGAGGAGCTCACCCGGAGCCGCACCGACATCGAGCACCAGCTCTACGTGGACCCGCGGCAACGGGACCGATTCCGTTCCCTTCTCGCCGAGCACGACAAGATCGAGCACTTCGAGAGCGAGGTGTACCGCAAGGACGGCCGGAAGATCTGGATCAGCGAGAACGCCCGGGCCGTGCGCGACTCCGCCGGGGTCCTGCGGTTCTACGAGGGCACCGTCGAGGACATCACCCAGCGCAAGCAGGCCGAGAAGGCGCTGCACGACGCCAACGTGGCGTTGGCCGCGGCGCGCGACGAGGCGTTGGAATCGGCACGGGCCAAGTCGCGGTTCCTCGCGAACACCTCCCACGAGATCCGGACGCCGATGAACGGCATCATCGGATTCGCCAACGTGCTGCTCGACACGCCGCTGACCCCGGAGCAGCGCGAGTACGCGAGCACCATGCTCCACAGCGCGCAGAACCTGCTCAAGGTGCTGAACGACATCCTCGACTTCTCGAAGGTCGAGAGCGGGAAGCTGACCTTCGAGTCGATCGACTTCGACTACCGGGCCCTGGTGGAGGACACCGTCGAGCTTCTCGTCGAACTCGCGCACGGCAAGGGCGTGGAGGTCACCACCCGGATCGACCACCGCCTGCCCCTGCTGCTCCGGGGCGACCCGGGACGCGTGCGGCAGATCATCACCAACCTCATCGGCAACGCGATCAAGTTCACCACCGCGGGCGAGGTCGCGGTCGTCGTCGACGTGACGCCCATCGACGCGGGCCACGCCCGCATCGACTGCCGGGTCCGGGACACCGGCATCGGCATCCGCGAATCCGAGATCTCGAGGATCTTCCAGGAGTTCACGCAGGCGGACGGCTCGACCACGCGCCGGTTCGGCGGAACGGGCCTGGGACTCTCGATCTCACGCAGCCTCGCCCGGCGGATGGGAGGCGAGATCCACGTCGAGAGCCGCGAGGGCCACGGGTCCACGTTCACCCTGTCGGCCCCGTTCGAGATTGTGACACCTGCTGCGGCACCGCCGTCCCTCCCGCCGATCCGGATTCTCTTCGCCGACGACCATCCCGGCACCGGCGAATGCTTCCTCCACGAGGTCGGGCCGCTCGGCGTCCGGGCGCAGGCCGTCGGCTCGGCCGGCGAGGCCCTGGACGCCCTGAGGAGGGCGGCCGCCGAGGGCGAACCGTTCGACGCGACGTTCCTGGACCTGCAGTTGCCGGACATGGACGCCCTGACCCTCGCGCATGACATCCACGCCGAGGATTCCATCGCCCGGGTGAAGATCGTCCTGGTGGCGCCGGTCTCCCAAAGGCCGGACCCCGCGCTGCTCCGGACCGTCGGCATCGAGGGGCACCTCATCAAACCCTTCAAGCAGGCCCGTCTGCGCGAGGCCCTCCGCGCCTTGGCCGCCGGCGAAAGCCTCATCGCGACGACCAACGTCGTGGAGGCGGTCCCGCAGCGGCCGGCCCCGCAGGGACGTCCGCTCCGCATCCTGCTGGCCGAGGACAACGTGGTGAACCAGAAGCTGGCGGTGATCCAGCTGAAGCGGCTCGGCCACTCGGTGGTCGTCGCCTCCAACGGGCGCCAAACCCTGGAGGCCCTGGCACGGGACCCGTACGACGCGGTGTTCCTCGACTGCCAGATGCCGGAGCTGGACGGCTACGAGACCGCCCGTGAGATCCGGCGCATGGAGGCCGACCGCCGGTTCGGAAGCCGTCCACCGGCCTTCCTGATCGCCCTGACGGCCAATGCGATGACCGGCGACCGGGAACGCTGCCTCGCGGCGGGCATGGACGAGTTCCTGACCAAGCCGTTGGACCATGCCCAGCTGCCGCTGGTGCTCCGGCGCGCCGTTGGCGAGGCCGCGGGCTCTGCGCCGGCGCCAGGGCCGGCCGTGCCGGCAGAGCCGGACGTTACCCGGCTGGATCCAGCGCTGCTGGATACGCTGCGTGGCCTGAGGGTCCCCGGCGAACCGGATCCCGTCGTCGAGATCCTCGACGTCTTCTGCCGCGACACCCCGCTGCGGCTGCGGGAGGCGGTCGAGGCCGCCGGGAGCCATGATGCGGAGCCGTTGCGGATCGCGGCCCACACGCTCAAGGGAAGCGCCAACAACCTCGGCGCCCGGAGGCTGGGAATCGTTGCCGGTACGCTGGAGAACGCCGCGCGCGTCGGCGATTGGGAAACCATCGGAAAGCGGATTCCGGAGCTGACCGGGGAGTACGCCGCGCTCGAAGCCCTCCTCGCCGACGAGCGGCATCGCTGATCCCGACCGGCCGATGTCCCACGGCACGGGAGCGTAGACAGACCTCACGCAAGTACGCGAAGCCGCCAACGGGGAACCGGAAATGGACCCGAAAAGGAAACTCCGTGCGGGTGATCGGTTCACTCACCGGGAAATCCCCTTCCCCTTCCCATACTCCCGCGACTTCGCAGCCATGCGTGGGGGTCCCGTTCGAGCGGATCAACCTGGATCCGCGTCACGGGAGACGAACAGGCCGATGACGGCGGTGTAGCCGTGCAGGAAATTGGCGTCGCCCACGGGACCGATCTCGCCGTTTCCGAAGAAGCCCGCCATGGGAAGCGGTCCCAGTTGCTCCTGCACCAGGGCGGCATCCGGATCCGGCCGGCCGAACATCCGCGCCCCACGTCCGAGGCAGAGGCACATCAGTCCGCCGTGGACCGTCCGACCGCGGAGACGTTCGCGAAGGCCTCCGAGCAGCCGCCCCAGCTCCTGCCCAGCGGCCGCGGCGTCGCGCCGATGGAACTGGAGCGTCTGGCCGGTCCGCGGATAGGCGCCGACCGCGAGGACCCCACTGCCCGGATCGGCCCCGAGGAGGTTCCGGATCAGGAAATCCCCGGCCTGGAACTCCTCATGGTATTCGTTGTTGGCGAGGCCGATGAAGAGGTTGTTCTGGCTGCGGGCCTGTTCCTCCGGGGTCAGGCCGTTGAAGGTGTCCACCAGCACCGAGTAGGCGGGCCGGTTGCCGAGGCCGAGGATGAAGTTCCGGTCGGAGCGGGTGATCAGCCAGGACTGTCCGATCGGCATGCACCCCTGTGAGACAAGCGGTTCGATCGTGACGTCGCCACCGACCGCCAGAGCCACGAGGCCTTCCTCGTGGACCTCACCATCGAGGTAGAGCTGGACCGCGAGCGGGGCGGCCGTGCCGCTCGCCAACCCACCGAGGGCGGGCACGCCCGGAAAGGCGGCGTTCCAACGGCGGACCCAGGCCTCCCCCGGCAACCCGGACGGCGAGCCGAGGATCATCCAGGCGTTCGGCGGGGAATCCGACACACCGAGGCCCTTCCTCAAATCGGCGGGGTCGGAAAGTTCCTCGAGGTCCGCAAGGGTCAGGTAGCTTGCCTTCAACCGGGCTCCTGGAAGGTGGTGGAGGGCGAGGACGATTCCGGGCTCCCCTTCACGCTCCTCGCCGTCGCAGACCAGTCCGGATCCAGAACAGCCGACCAGCAGTGGAATCCGGGCGTGGAGGCGCAGCACCTCGAGGACCTCGGCGGCGCGTTCGAAATGGTCCGGGCTGAGATAGACCTGCCCGAGGGTGACCGTCGGCGCCGCGAGTCGACGCCGGAGGCCGGCGGCCCAATGGGCGACGCCCGCCTCGTCCCAGGCGCCCTTCCAACAACCGGTCACCGCGTTCGCGACCTGCATGACGGAAAGGCTATGCGGGACGAACTGGGAGGCAAGGCACGCGTGGAAAAGCTGTGCCCCCCAGGCGGGATCTCCGGCGCTTGCCCCGCCGTGTCCGCCACGGGACACTCCGGCCATGCTGAACCGGAGACGTCGGAACTGGCGGTGGCTTTTGGCCATCGTGGTCGCCGCCGTGTGCCCGGCCATGTCGAGGGCGGTCGCGGCGGACGCCGCGGAGCAGAACGCCTACGATGCCGCGCTCCGCGCATTCGTCGCGGGTTCCCATGCCCGCGCGGCCGGGGAGTTCGGCGAGTTCACCAACCGTTTCCCGAACTCGACGCTGCGACCGGGAGCCGTCCGCCGCGCGCTCTTCGCCCGAGGCGAGGCCGATCTAGAGCGCGGCGACAACGCCGGAGCGGCCGCCGTCTTCGCGGCGTTCCAGGCCGCCTTTCCGGAGGGCGAGCTCTCCGCGGACGCGGCGCTGCGCGAGGCCGGGGCCTGGCTGGCCGCCGGCGATCCGGCCCGTGCCGCCGCGACGCTGGACCGCGCCGACGGGCCGTTCCGACGGGCCATGGCGGCCAAAGAGCCACGCGCGGTGCTGTTCTCGGGACTTCTCCTCGGGGCCGAGGCGAGACTGGCCTTGAAGGACCCGGCCGCCGCGCGCAAGTCGGCCCAGGAATCGGCCGTTTTCGCACGGACACCCGTCGAGAACTGGCGTCGGATCCGGATGGAACTGCGGGCGGTCGAACTGCTCGGGGACCGCGAAGCCGCCGTGGCCACCGCCGCCGAACTGAGACGGCTGGCGGACGAACCGACCCTGGCCAACCAACGACCCGAGTCCTCGGCCCTCCTGGGAAGGCTGCTTTTCGATGCCGGGCAACCGGGGCAGGCCACGACGGCCCTGGAGGAGAACCTTGCGCCCGGGGTCCCGGCACCCTGGCGGCTGGAGGCGATCGAGCGGCTGTCGGACTGGTGGATCCGCGGTGGCGAGCTCGCCCGGGCGCGGGAACAACTGGAACGGGCGATCGCAGGAACGGCCTTGGAGACGGAGGCGGCTCCCGTCCGGATCCGGCTTGCCCAGGTCCTGCTGCGGCAGTTCCAGGGGCTGCGCGGAACGAACACCCCGGGACCGGAAGGCCTCGCGTTGTTGACCTCGGCCTCCGCGCAACTGGACCGAGCCGCGACCAACGCCCTTCCCGATGCCTTGGCCGGCCCCTGGAACCTCGCACGCGCCTGGTGTTGGTGGGAGGAAGGCGTCGCATCCGGTTCGCGGGCGGCGTTGACCAACGCCCTTGCCGGGTTCAGCAGCGCCGTCACAAGACTTCCAGCGAACGCCGACCGGGTGGTGGCCCAGTTCAAGGCGGCGGACACGGCGGCAGCCCTCGGCGATTCCGCAACGGCGCTCGCAGGCTATCTCGCGGTGGCCGATTCCGACGTGGCGGATCCGGTGGTGCGGGAGGAACTGATTCCCGCCGCCCTGGAACAGTCCGTGGTCAACGCCCTGGTCGCCACCAACGCCACCGCCGGCGAGAAGTCCCTCCGCCGCCTGCTGGCGCTGCCGAACGCCGCGGTCGTCGCAGGGCGCAGCGCCCTGCTCCTGGGTGGCACGCTGGCCCGGCGGGGGGCCGGCGACGCCGGACGGGGGCTTCTCCTGGAGTTCCTCGGCCGCTTCACCAACAGCCCGGTCCGACCCGAGGTGGAGCTGGAACTCGCCGCGATCTCCCTGCACGAGGAACGGTGGACCAACGCCGTGGCCGACCTGAGGCGCTGGATCGGCACGTACACCAACCATCCTTCCGGCGTCCGGGCCGGATTCCACCTCGCGTACGCGCTCGCCCGGTCCGGCGACCCCACGGCGGCGATGGACCAGTTCTCGCGGTTGGCCGCGGCGCATCCCGAGGATCCCGAGGCGCTGACCGCACAACTGTGGCTGGCGGGGAACTTCTTCGAGCGGCAGGACTTCCTCCGTGCCGGGCAGGCCTGTGCGGCCATCCTGACCAACGCCAACGCAAGGGTCGGCACCTCGGGCACCTGGCATCGTGCGAAGCTCTGGGCCGCCGAGGCCGGCCGGAAGCTCCAGAACTACGACTCCGCCGCCGACCAGTTCCGCGAACTGCTCAACGACAAGTCCACCCCACCCGACCTCCAGGCCGCCGCGTACTTCCATTACGGCGAGATGCTCCTCGAGAAGCCGCCGGCCCCCGGCGCCGAGCCGCTCGCGGGTTTCCGGCTGGCGCTGGAGGCGTTCTCCCGCGTGCCCGAGTTCACCAACAGCCCCTACGCCACGCCGGCGCTGGGGATGATGGCCAACTGCCATTTCCAGCTGGGGACGCTCAACCCGGCCAACTACGACCGCGCCGCCGAACTCTACCGCCGCGCCACCTCCGCCCCCGGCGCCGGGATCGTGACCCGGTCGCAGGCCCAACTCGGCCTCGCCGAGGTGCTGAGGAAGCAGGCCGAACTGCGGTCCGGGGCGGAGTCGACCGAACTGCTCGACCGGGCCATCCGGGTGTACGAGGACATCGCCTACGGTCGCGTGCTCGAACCCGGCGAGACGCTTCCCCCGACCACCCTCGCCGAGGCCTCACGCCTCGGTGGCGAGGTGCTGGAACGATTGGGCCGCACGCGTCAGGCGGCCGGCCTCTACGAGAACGCCGCCCGCGAACTGCCCTCGGCGGCGGCCCCTTGGAACGAACGCGCCCGCCGACTCCGCGAGGCGATCGCGGAACGCCCAAGGTAGTCCCGGACGTAGCCGGATCCCGACGGGCAGGCCTGTCAATTCTTCCCCTTGGGACGTCCCGTTGCCAGGCGCAGGAGCTCCGAAGCGTGGTTCCGCGCGGCCTCGCCGCCTCCCAGCATCCGGGCCAACTCGTCGACCCGGGCCTCCCCTTCGACCGCCTCGATCCGGGACTCCGTCCGTCCTCCGCGCGTCTCCTTCGAGACCACCTGGTGCGCCGACGCCTGAGCCGCCACCGGCGCGAGATGGGTGATGCACAGAACCTGATGCCGCTTCGCGATGCGCGCCATGCTCGCCCCCACGGCGTGCGCGGTCTCTCCGCCCACGTTCGCGTCGACCTCGTCGAAGACCAGCACCGGGACCTCGTCCTGGTCCGCGAGCACCGTCTTCACCGCCAGCATCACCCGCGCAAGCTCGCCGCTCGAGGCGATGGCCCGGAGCGGACGGCCGGGTTCGCCCGGGTTCGGTGCGAACTGGAACTCCACCCGGTCGAAGCCGCTCGGATCGGGGACGTCCACGGGTTCCGCGGTGACCATCCCGACCTCGAACCGGCTCTGTCGGAATCCGAGCGACCGCAGCTCCCGGCACACGGCCGCATCCAGCCGCGGCAACAGCTCCCGGCGTCCCGCCGAAAGGGCCCGCCCCGCCTCGAGGATCTCTCGGTTCACGCCGGCGATGGCCGACCGCAGCCGTTCCAACTCGCCATCGCGCCCCTCGAGTTGCGCCAGCCGCTCCGACGCCTCAGCGCCGAACCGGAGCACCACGTCCAAGGTCCCGCCGTATTTCCGTTTCAGGGATTGCAGCAGGTTGAGGCGTTCCTCGAGCTCCGCCAGCCGGGCCGGATCCAGCTCGATGCGGTCCGCCTGCCGCGAGAGGCCCGTCTGGAGTTCCCGCAACAGCGCGACCGCCTGGGAATGGGTCTCGACGAGTCCCTCCGCCGACGGGTCGATGCGCGCCAGTTCGTGTAGCGGCCTTCCAACGGCCCCCAGCACGGTGAGCGCGGCCCCCTCCCCTTCGCCCAAGGCCTCGAGCGCCGCCCCGGAAAGCTCCAGCAACCGCGCGGCGTTCGCGGCTCGGCGATGCTCCGCCATGACCTCGTCCTCCTCGCCTGCCCGCAGCCGCGCTCCCTGGATCTCCCGCACCTGGTGCCGGAGCAGGTCCAGCTGCTGGGCATAGGTCCGCTCGTCCACCACCAACGCCGCCACCTCGGCCACGAGTTCCGCCCGGCGACGCACCTTCGCCGCGTACGACTCCCGCAACCCCTCGAGGCCGCCGTAGGCGTCCAGGATGTCCAACTGACGCGCGGTCTGGAGCAGCGAGCGGTGGTCGTTCGGACCATGGAGGTCCACGAGACGTCCCCCGAGTTCCGCCAGCGTTGAGAGCGTGGTGGGGGAACCGTTGACGAACTGACGGTTGGTTCCCGCCCCGGTGAAGGCCCGCTTCAGGACCAGCTGCCCGCCGTCACAGGGCTCCAGCCCACGCTCCTCGAGGAAGGCGTCGAGCGGCGGACGGAGCGACCTCACGTCGAAGACCGCCTCCACCGTGCAGGAGTCCTCACCGGACCGGATCATTCCCCGGTCGGCCCTGCGCCCGAGCACCAGGTTCAACGCACCGAGGATGACCGACTTGCCGGCACCGGTCTCGCCGGTGACCGCGACATACCCCGCGGGCAGCTCCAACGTGAGGTCCGCCACGAGCGCCAGGTTCTTGATCCGAAGCGTGCTGAGCACCGGAAGAGCAGAATGGGCGCGCGGGAAAAGGGGAACAGGAAACCGCGGCCCGCCCGACGGGGCTCTCTTCCGGGGTGCCCTCCAACGCCGAAGCGGGTTCCGGCGGACGAAGGGCGACGCCGCACCGGAATCCCCTTCGACAGCCGTTCGCCGGACCCTTTGACATCGGTTCCCCCGCCCTCGCAGTCTTCGCCCATGTCGTTCGAGTTCCGATTCCTGGGCACCGGCACCTCCCAGGGGGTGCCGATCATCGGGAAGGAGCATCCGCCGGAGTACCTCGCCAACCCGCGCAACCACCGCCTCCGCTCGTCCATCTACGTCCAGACCCCGACCACGCGGATCGTCGTCGACACCACGCCGGACTTCCGCACGCAGATGCTCCGCGAGGGCCTCGGCTTCCTGGACGCGATCATCATCACCCACGCCCATGCGGACCACATCATGGGACTCGATGACAGCCGGCGCGTCTGCGACCTCCGGGGAAGCGCGCTTCCGATCCACGCCACTGAGGAGACGATGTCCCACCTGCGGAGGATCTACGTGTACGCCTTCGACGGGCGTCCGATCCCGACCAGCTACTTCAACCCGCTTCCCCGGGTGTTCGACGGACCCTTCGAGATCGGGGACCTGCGCATCACGCCCCATCAGCTGCCGCACGGCCGGATCACGACCAGCGGGTTGGTCTTCGAGCAAGATGGCGTAAAGCGGCTGGCATACTTCAGCGATTGCAAGGAGGTGACCGAAACCGCCGTCGAGCATGCGCGCGGGGTGCAGGTCGCGGTGTTGGACGCCCTGCGGCCGGAACCGCATCCCACCCACATGTGCCTCGACGAGGCGCTCACGACGGCCCGTCGCATCGGGGCCGACCGGACCTACCTGACGCACCTCACCCACCACTACGACCACGACCGCGACCAGGCGGAGATGCCCGCGGGGGTCGAGTTGGCCTGGGACGGACTCCGCGTGGTCTGTCCCTGAACCGCCGATGACTCCGACCTATCGACTCACCTGGATCGTGCTCGGGACGTTCGCCAAGGTCTGGTTCCGGGCCCGCGCCGTGGACGCGCACCATGTCCCCCTGACCGGACCGGTGATCCTCGCGTCGAACCACGCGAGCTTCGCCGATCCGCCTCTCGTCGGGACGTCCGTCGACCGGGAGATCAGCTACCTCGCCCGCGACACCCTGTTCTCCAAGCCGTTCCTCGGTTCCTACATCCGGCGGCTGAACGCCGTGCCGGTCAACCGCGAGGGCGGCGGCGGCCCGGGATTGAAGGCCATCCTCGACCGGCTCAACTCGGGCGGAGGCATCATCCTTTTCCCGGAAGGCACCCGAACCCACGACGGGAAACTCCAGCCCGCGAAGTCCGGAATCGGCCTGATCGTGGCCAAGTCCACCGCCCCGGTTGTGCCGGTGCACATCCACGGTTCGTACGAGGCCTGGGGACGCCACCACGCCCTGCCGCGTCCACGGAAGATCACCGTCCGCTTCGGTGCGCCAAGGGACTTCGCCGAACTCCGTGCGGAACTCGCCAACGCGGAGAAATCGCGCGTGAAGGCGATCTACCAGGAAATCGCCAACCGGATCATGGCCGACATCGCCGCCCTCTGATCCGCCGACGCCGGGGCCAGATCGGATCCGAGGGAGCAGTTGTGACCTCACGCAAACTCGCGAAGGCGCAAACGGGAAGCAGAGGCTGGGGCCCAGAAGACCACCCACGACAGTGATCTGCTTCCCAACCGCAGGACCCGCGATTCGTTACCATCGCCTCACGGCCTGGAGTGCCGGCCCCTTCCGTATGGTTCAGTGTCCGGCCCGCAGCGTGCAGGCGCCGCGGAGCAGCCGGACGCAGCAGGTGAGCCGGAACTTCTCCGGGTCCTTGTTCCACTGGTCGAGCACGTCCAATTCCTCCGGGGTCGCCTCGGAGAGGTTTTCCATGCCGGAAACCACCTCCGCCACGCAGGTGCCACAGGAGCAGTTGAAGCAGCCGGCCTCCATCTCGACGCCGGCAACCTCGCCCGCCTCGACCAGCAGTTCGCCGTCGGGCACTTCCGCGGTGGCATTGGAGGGCAGGATCGTGATGGTGGCCATGGAATCGGGGATCGGACGGACGACTGAGCAATACCGGCGGCGGCGACGAAGTCAACCCGGCGGAACCCCGGCGGCGGCAGGCGCGTCGCGGAGCCGCCGCGTCAGGGCGACGAAGGTCTCGACCGGCAGCTTCTCGGCCCGCTCGCCCGCCGGAATCCCGCACGCCGCAAAGGCCTCTTCCAGCAAGGGCGCCGGCCAGCGGGTCTTCAGCAGCTTCATCATCATCTTGCGGCGTTGCGAGAAGGCCAGCTTGACCAGCTGGGTGAAGACGCGTCCGCCTTCCGCATCGAGAAGCGGCTCCTTCCGACGGACCAGGGTCACGCAGGCCGAATCGACGTCCGGCGCCGGATGGAAGCACCCGCGCGGGATGCCGAAGCTCTCCTTCACCGTGTACCGCAGTCCCAGCAACAGCGTCAGCAGGCCGTAGTCGTCGGTGTCGGGCCGGGCGGCGATCCGGCGGACCACCTCGGTCTGCAACGTCGCCACCAACCGATCGGGCGGGACCGGCGCCTCGGCCAGTTCCACGAGGATCGGGGAACCGACCGAGTACGGCAGGTTCGCCACCAGCTTCCAGCCACTCCAGTCGCGCGGGTTGTCCTGCAGCCATTCCAAGGCGTCTGTATGCAGCAGTTCCCCGGCGGTGCCACCCGCCGCGCCATCGCCGGTCGGGACGGCGAATGCCGGGAACCGTTCCCGAAGCACCGCCACCAGACGTGCGTCCTTCTCGATCGCGAGCACCCCGGCCGCCTTCTCCAACAACAGCGCGGTCAACGGCCCCAATCCGGGTCCGATCTCCAGCACGCGGTCCGTGGGTTCCACCGCGCCCGCTGCCACAATGCGACGGAGTTGGTTGCCGTCGTGGAGGAAGTTCTGCCCGAGGGATTTCGTGAGCTGGATGTCCCGCGACTCCAGCAGTTGGCGCATCTCGGTCAGCGTCATGGTCTCCCCTTCCCCGCGGTCTTCACTCGACGCCGCACTTTCGCAGCATTCCTCTTCCGCGGCGCCGACGTCGACGCCACGAGCCCCCGCACCGAGTCCGCCAAGGCGTCCAAGGCACGACCGAGCTGGTCTTCGCCGATGGTCAGCGGTGGCGTGAATCCGATCACCTCGGCGGCCGCCCCTTCGGGCAGAACGATGAATCCCCGATCCAGGAGGTTCCGCATCACTCCCAGGGAAAGCGTCGTGCCCGGACCGCCGTCCTCCGTGCGGAACTCGATCCCACCCATCAGGCCGGAGACGGACACACGACGGACCACGCCCGGGAACTCCGCGGCCACGGCCTCCAGGCCGGCCTGCAGCGCTTTCCCGAGCCGATTGGACCGGGCCGGCAGCCGCAACCGTTCCAGCTCGGCGATCTGCGCCAGCGCCATCGCACAGCCGACGGGGTGCCCCAGGAACGTGCTGGTGTGCACCGCCTCGCCGTCCGACGGAGGCCACGCGTCCATGACCCGGGCCCGTCCGACGCAGGCGCTCAGCGGGAAGCCTCCGGTGAGCGCCTTGCCGAGGCAGATCAGGTCCGGGACCACCGCCTCGTGTTCGCAGGCGAACCACGCCCCGGTCCGGCCGAAGCCGGTGTAGATCTCGTCGAGGATCAACAGGCGTCCGGAGGCGTCGGCCAAGCGTCGCAGCATCCGGAGGAATCCCGGCGGCGGAATGCGGATTCCGCCGCGCGCCTGCATCGGTTCGACGAGCAACGCGCCGACCGCATCGTCGGCCAGCTTCTCGGCAAGCAACGGCTCCAAGGCATCGAGGTCCGCCGCGGTCCCGGGGAACGGAAGGAACCGGCCGAACCCGCGCAACTGGTCGCGGAACGGTTCCCGGAAATGGGCCCGCTCGGTTCCGTTCAAGGCGCCGTATCCCAAGCCATGGTAGCCGCCCTCGAAAGCGATGATGCCGGGGCGTCCCGTTGCAAGCCGCGCGGTCTTCAACGCCGCCTCCACCGCCTCGAAACCCGAGGATCCGAAGATCACCTTCCCGGTCTCCCGACCGCCGTCCCGCCGCGACCAGCGTCCATAGGTCAGGCGGCTCAGCTCCGTGGCGAGTCGGGCCTTGCCCGGATGCGGATGCACGTCGCCCATCGCATGGACGAGGCGGCCCAGTTGGTTCCGGGCCGCGCGGACCACGGCCGGGTTCGCATGCCCCGACGCCGCCACGCCGAACGCCGCGGTCAGGTCGAGGAAACGCCGGCCCTCGAGATCGACCACCTGACAGCCCTTCGCCCGGTCCCAGACGATCGGGCCGGTGCCGTCCGGCTCGGTGAAGAGGATGTTCCTCGACTCGTGCCGGCGGAGCTGTCCGAGGACCTTTTCGGAGGCGTTCGGCATCACACTCCCCGTTCGTCGGGCGGCCAGATGAACTTGTGCATCTGCAACTGGAACCGCGCCGGCACCTGGTCCTTCACCATCGCCTCCACGAGTTCCCGGCGCGTGATGGGCCGATGGCCCGGCGGCACCGGCTTGAGCGAGGCGTCCCGCTGCGCCTCGGACAACGGCGCAACCCACGAGAACAGCACCGGACAACGCTGGTCGATCCGGCGGTCCAAAACCGTCCGACGCGCCCAGTCGTAGTCCTCCCAGGATCCGATCACGAACTTCACCTCGTCCGTCGCACGCAGATGCCCGATGTTCTCCCACCGGTTGCGGGCCGACTCGCCGCTGCCCGGACACTTGAGGTCCATGATCCGGCGGATGCGCGGATCGAGGTGCGAGATGTCATGGGCCCCGCTCGTCTCGACCAGGACCGTGAAGCAGTCGTCGGCCAGACGGCGCATCAGCTTCGCGGCATTCGGCTGGAGAAGCGGTTCCCCCCCGGTGAATTCCACCAACGGCAGCTTGTGCTGGGCGGAGGCGTCACCCGCGTTGACCACCGGCGGGAAGTGGGCCCGATCCAGCTTCTGGTACGGCTCGGCCAACTTCAGGATCTCGTCGCGCACCTCGGACATCGGACGCCGCTTCCCCTGGGTGAAGGCGTAGGCGGTGTCGCAGTAGGAACAGCGGAGATTGCAGGCCGTCAGGCGCACGAAGATGCAGGGCAGGCCCGCGAAGGTGCTCTCGCCCTGGAGGCTGATGTAGATTTCGTTGACGTTGAGTGAATCCGGCACGGGCGGGACGATAGCAGCGGAGCCGCGGAAGACAGAGAGATTTGCGGAAGCGGTGCGCCACGTGGAATCGAGCTGCGCCAAGCTGCCGCTCGAAGACCCCATTCCCGCTTGTGCCCCATGGAGCCGAAGGCGCGACCAAACCGGAGATTCGGAATCTGAAGCGTCAGTGTCCTGCCGGAACGCGATAACGTCACGGAGGAGGCGAGATCCTTTTCGAACTCCGGTACCGCAGGCACCTGGGTTTCACGACGCTTCAAGGCGGCTGTGGAGAGGAAACCTCGTTGCCCGTATGCCCCATCGACAACCGAGCCGGCGGATCAATTTCTTCGGCCCTCATCAAAATCATAGAAGTCGAACAGAGTCTGGATCTCCTCGCGATCTCCCAGGCCGATGCTTTCCTTCTCCGCTTGGACCAAGGCGCTGTCGTCGTCACGCCAACCCCGCTTCTCCATGAACAGATTCCAGATGAAGACCTCCTCGTCGTTGGGGCGCCTTCCATGGAGATAACACCAGGCCAGGATTTCTTCGTCGGATCGATTCTCCACAATCAACTCCTTGATGTCGGAATACTCGACCGCCAGGAAACGGCAGCATCGGCCGTCGAATCCCACTCCGAGAAACTCACGGTAGGATTCCGGCAAAACGCCTCGGAGCATCAGCCTGGCCTTGCTGCACATCCGGGCGAAGTAGACCAACCGTTCGGTCCTCTGATAGCCGCTGACGGGAAGATCCTGACTCATCATTTTCCGCGAAGGGTTTTGGGGCGCACCGATTCCGTCGGTCTTGAATTCCTTCCGCACGCTACGGCTTTGATCCGGGCTGGCAAGAAGGTGGAGTGGCCACGGGCGACCTGTGTCGGGAACAAGCGGTCGCCTTCCTCCCGGGCGACCGCCGCCCCGGGATGCCCCACATCAAGCGATCGCCGAGGAACATGGGCCATGGGGTTCTTGCCATCGTCCGTTTGCCCGACCTTCTCGCCCAGCCCCAACGGCTATGCCCACCCGGGAGACGTCGGCTCCTACCGCGACTTCAGGGAGGAATGTCGCTCCCAAGGAGGTCGGACTGGTCACGCAGGATCTCCGACGCGGCCAGGCTGAGGACAAGCGCCCGCGTGCCGGAGACCTGCCTTTCCCAGAAACCATCCAGTGGAGGCAATCGGTGGCAGGACATTCAACGCCTTCCTGGTTTCTCCACCCGAACCGAGCGGCCAACGCCGCGGACCGCCGCGTCGACCGGAGGATCAGTCCTTCCGGAACGCCCTGTGGTTCGGGTCGCCACCCGAAAGTAGGTAGGCCATCAGGTCCATCAGCTCGTCCCGGTTCATCCCGGAAATCATGCCTGGAGGCATCGGGGAGACGTTCGAGAACTCGATGCTCGCCACGTTCGTGGAGGAAGCCTTCGTGACCTGGTTCAAATCGAACGGATTCGACGCCACACCGACTTCTTTCTCATTCCGGAGGATCAATCGCCCATAGAGGCTGCCTCCATCCTTCAGCTTCACCCGGCTCGCCATGTACTGCTCGGAGATCGAGGCGCTGGGCTCGCAGATGGCCACGAGGATGTCGCGGACGGAAAAACGTGAACCCACCGAACCCAGGTCGGGCCCGGAGATGCCTCCTTCACCGCCAAAGCGATGGCAGGCGATGCACTTCCCGGCCGAGAACATCTTCCGGCCGTTCCCGAAGTCCCTGCCGGAAAGCGCCGTTGAGAAATGCTCCATCGCGGTGTCCACCTTCCAGGCCACGGACGGCCCCTTCGGTCTCGGCAGCTTGGACAGGTCGGTGGCGGGGAAGTCCCCGAGCATTCCGACCATCAGCTCGACGTCCTGGGTCTCCAACCGGTCGATGGCCTCCTTCCGAATGGCACGGATGTATCCCGAGAAGCTCTTTCCACCATCCTTGGTCAGGGCCTCGTTCAACCATCCGAAGAAGTACCTCCGATCCTCGGGAGTCCACCCACTCCGGACGACCCGCAGGCAGTAGGCGTAGTGGATGTTCCGCGTGTTCGGCGTGTTGGCCATCATCTTCAGGATGGCCCCGCCGTACTCATGGCGTCCCAGCATCGCCTTGTCGTAGTCCACCGTCGCCGCTTTCGTGGATCTCATCAGCCCGAGGGTCTTCCGCACGACCGTCGGTGAATCCAGATAGGAAAGGACCCGGCAGAGCTCGGCGTTCACCGTGTCGTCCGCATCGGGGAAATGGGGGTCCAACCGGGCGATGACGTCGGCCGCCTGACCGCCCTCGGGCCGTCCCATCCGCAGGAAGCAAAGCGCGTAGGCCCGGAGCAGCGCCAGGCGGTCCTCCTTCTCCAAGGTGCCGAAGGGAATCTCGCCGAGCTTGCCGAGCAGCCGTCCGGAAAGGGACTTGTCGCCATGGCGGCTCAAGGCGATGGCCGCGCGGATCGCCGCCCGCGGATTCTTCTCCGCGAAGACCTTCTCCCGCCACAGCCCCACATCCTGGTTCTCGACGGCCATACGTGCCGCGTGGCGGAGGCTGCGGTCGGAATGCGCAAGATGCGGCCACGCCTGCTCGACGGCCGTCGCGCCGCCCTGGCCGCGGACGTGGAACTCCTCCAGCGAGCGGCGCAGGGCCCGCAGTCCGCTGTTGGCGACCAACTGTCTTGGCACGCCCGTCGTCTTCGGACCGGTGTGCCGGACGCGATAGAGCCGCGAGGCCGTGGTGCGACCGCCGGTGACGAAGTACATCGCCCCATCCGGACCGAATCGCATCGCGGCGATGTTCAACGGACTGCCATGCAGGAACTCCGTCTTTGTGCCGGTGTAGCTGGAGCCGCTTTCCTGCAACTCCACGGTGAAGATCGTCCCGAACGTCCAGTCGCAGATGAAG
>JAIXUV010000212.1 GCA_027483345.1 Verrucomicrobiales bacterium
CCGAGGAACAGGTAAAGGTCGATCTCGCCGGAATCCGCGGAGAGCGTCCATCGATCCGGCCGGGCCTGTCCCAGGTTCCAGCATTGCCGCGCCGGGTTGTCCCAGAAGAGTCCCGCGGCGCGGCCGTCGCGGAGCGAGATCGCGAACGGGATCGACACGTAGAGCGACTTGAGGCCGGGATGGATCGCGGGTGCGTGGCCGAGGACGTCGATGTTCCAGAACTCGCGGACCTGTCCACGGCGGTCGAGGGGGCCGGCGGTTTCGCCCAAACCGAAGAGGGATTCGTGTTCGGCGAGTTCGAGTTCGACGACGGCCTTCCCGCCTTGGAATCCCGTGCCGCCGCGCGGTGACGAGAACACCGTGATCCCGAGGGCGTCCTTGAGCGTCCAAGCACCGCCGCGTCCGAGCGTGAAGGTGCCTTCGGAGGTGTCGAGGGTGCCACCGCCGCGTCCGCCGACACCATGCAGGGGAGGGGAGGGCCATTCCCGTTCGGCCAGAGCTCCTGAGGACCGGGAATGGAAACGGCGTTCGCGTGTCCCGCGAAGCCGGAACAGGTCCGGGGCCAGCGCCTCGACATGCCAGAGCGTTCCGGGGCGGATGACGGGGGCCTTCATGCGGAGCGGGACCCTACCGGCCGCCCCCGACTCGGCAAGGATGCCCGAGACGACCGGACCCGGGCCGTGGGACTGCGCGATGCCGCGCGTCGGTCTTCAGGCGGCGAAGTCCTCCGGCGACGGCCGGCGGCGGAGTCCGTTCTCGAGGAGAAGCTTCCAGACCATCCAGGCGGCTTCGACCGCGATGGCGCGGGACATCTTCGAGGAGCCCTGTTCGCGGTCGGTGAAGACGATCGGCACCTCGGCGACCTTGAGTCCACGGCGCCAGACGCGATGGGTGAGCTCGATCTGGAAGCTGTAGCCGTTGGAGGCGACGGTTCCCACCCGGATGGCCTCGAGCGCCGATCGGCGGAAGCACTTGAATCCGCCGGTGGGATCGCTGAACGGCATCCCGGTGATGAGCCGCGTGTAGAATCCGCCCCAGAGCGACAGCAGGAGCCGTCCGAGCGGCCAGTTGATGACCCGGATGCCGCCGGAGTACCGAGAACCGAGGACCAGGTCGGCTTCCTGCTGTTGGGCGGCCTGGAGGAAGCGTGGGATGTCGTTGGGATTGTGGGAGAAGTCCGCGTCCATCTCGAAGACGAACCGGTAGTCCCGCTTCAACGCCCATTCGAAACCGGCGATGTAGGCGCGTCCGAGCCCGTCCTTCACCGTCCTGTGCAGCACGTGGACGTGCGGATTCTGGGCCGCGATCCCATCGGCGATCTCGCCGGTGCCGTCGGGCGAATTGTCGTCCACCACGAGCACGTCGAGGACGAGCGGTTGGGCCATCAGCCGACGCACCAAGTCCGGGAGATTCTCCCGTTCGTTGTAGGTCGGAACAATGATGAGCGCCTCGGCGGCCATGCGATCTTGTCCACGCTACCGGCGGTTCCGGAACGTCAACAAGTGTAAGTTTCCGGAGGAATGTCATGCCCACCAAGGGGCGGTTCGGGACGGTTCGGCATTGCACGGGACTTCCGGTTGGGGAGGCTTGGCCCATGGAAATCGCGCGCAGGACCTTTCTGGGATCTTCATTGGTGGCCTTGGTGGACGGAAAGCTGACGGGTTCGACCGCGTCGGCCGCCGACTCCACCGGCACCGTGATCCCGGCGGTGCGTCCGCCGTTGGTGATCTCGACGTGGCCCTTCGGCAAGCCGGCGAACGAGAAGGCCCTCGAGGTGTTGAAGGGCGGCGGAACGGGACTCGACGCCGTCGAGAAGGGGGTTCGGGTGACCGAGTCGGACCTGACCAACCCGAGCGTCGGCCTGGGCGGCATCCCGGCGGCGCACGGCGTGGTCCAGCTGGACGCCTGCATCATGTCCGGCCCGGGCCACAAGGCGGGTTCGGTGGCCGCGGTCGAGGGCTTCGCCCATCCGGTTTCCATCGCCCGCCGGGTCATGGAGGAGACGCGTCATGTCATGCTGGTCGGCGATGGCGCCCAGGATTTCGCCCGGGAGCGCGGCTTCGAGAAGGGCCCGAAGGTGACCCCCGGCCAGAAGGCCGCCTGGGAGAAGTGGCGTAAGGCCCAGGCCGCCGAAAAGAAGAAGGCCCCGAACCACGACACCATCGCGTTGCTCCTTCTGACGCCGTCCGGGGATGTCTTCGGGGCCTGTTCCACCTCGGGTTGGGGCTACAAGATCCCGGGTCGGGTCGGCGATTCGCCCATCATCGGTGGCGGGCTCTACGTGGACAACACCGTGGGTGGCGCCGGTGCCACGGGCATCGGCGAGAACGTCATGCGCTACTGCGGTTCGTTCCTCGTGGTGGAGTTCATGCGGCAGGGGATGTCCCCGGTGGAGGCCTGTCTGGCGACGATCCACCGCATCGCCTCCCTGGATCCCAAGGGGTACGACCTCAGCATCAACTTCGTGGCCTTGGACAAAAAGGGGCGTTACGGGGCCGCAGGCACGGGCAGCGGCTTCCAGTACGCGGTGTCCTGCGACGAGTTCAGCAAGGTCCTCCAGAGCCCCGGGGCCACCGCCAAGCCGATCGGACCCACAGGCGGCAATCGGCTCTGAACCGAGGCGGGCGTCAGGCGTCGGCTTCCGGGAGTGAGGAAGACAGCAACGCGACCAGTTCGCGGTCGGCTTCGGGGAAGGTGTACCGTTCGAGATCCGTCGGCCGGACCCAGGCGAGTTCCGCGCATTCGACCGGCCTCGGTTCGCCTTCAAGGACGCGGCATTCGAAGAAGCGGAGATGGACGGTCTTCTCCGGGTAGGCGTGTTCGGTTTCGTGCCGGAGGCGTCCGACCTCGACGCGGGTGTCGAGTTCCTCCTGCAGTTCGCGGACGAGGCAGGATTCCCAGGACTCGTCGTCGTGCCTCTTGCCACCGGGGAACTCCCAAAGGCCGGCGAGGTGCGTTCCTGGTGGACGACGTGTGATGAGAAGGAGTCCGTCGCGGAAGACGATGCCGGCGGCGACTTCGATCCTTGGGGACGGGTTCACCGACCGACGCTCTTGTAGAGGAAGCCGAGGGACTTCATCTCGGCCGGGTCGAGCAGGTTGCGGCCGTCGAACAGGATCGCCGTGGACATCGAGGCCCGGATCGCGGCCCAGTCGAGGCGCCCGAACTCCGGCCACTCGGTGGCGATCACGATCGCCTCGCACCCTTCCGCCACCTTTCCTGGATCCTCGACGTACTCGAGGTTGGGCCCCGGTGAGAGCATCGCCTTCGCCTTGTCCATGGCCTTCGGGTCATGGACGCGCAGGCGGGCGCCACCTCCCAGAAGCCGCAGGCACAGGTCGATCGCCGGCGAGGAACGCACGTCGTCGGTGTTCTGCTTGAACGCCAGGCCCAACACCCCGATGCGCTTGTCTTTCAGCACCCAAAGCGTGTCCTCGATCTTCTTCACGAACCGCTCCATCTGGCCGTGGTTGATCCGCTGGACCTCCTTGAGCAACCGGAAGTCGTAGCCCAGCTGGTCGCTGATCTGGATGAACGCGCTCAGGTCCTTCGGGAAGCACGAGCCGCCGAATCCGAGGCCCGCCTGCAGGAACCGCGTGCCGATCCGCGCATCCAGTCCCATTCCGCGGGTCACTTCCTGGACATTCGCGCCGCTGGCCTCGCAGATCACCGACAACGCGTTGGCGTACGAGATCTTCAGCGCGAGGAACGAGTTCGCCGCGTGCTTGATCAGTTCCGCCGAGTTGGTGTCGGTGACGATCAGCGGCGCCTCGAACGGCGCGTACAGCTCCCGCATCTGCGCCGCCGCACGCTCGCTGTTCGTGCCAATCACGATCCGGTCCGGCTTCATCAGGTCGTCGATCGCGAAGCCTTCCCGGAGGAACTCCGGATTGCTCACCACGTCGAACTCCACCTCGCTCCGCCGGTAGCGTTTCACTGTCTCCGCCACCTTCTCTGCCGTCTTCACCGGCACCGTGCTCTTGTCCACGATGATCCGGTAGCCCTCGAGGCAGCCCGCGATCTCCCGGGCCACGCTCTCGATGTAGCTCAGGTCCACCGAGCCGTCCGGATTCGGCGGCGTCGGCACCGCGATGAACACCACCTCGGACCGGGCCACCCCGTCGGCGGTGGACTGCGTGAACGACAGCCGGCCCGCGGCGACGTTGCGGAGGACCAGGTCTTCCAACCCCGGCTCGTAGATGGGGATCCTGCCCGCCTGCAGGGTCCGCACCTTGTTGGCGTCCGCATCGACGCAGACCACCTCATGGCCCACCTCGGCAAAGCAGGCTCCGGTCACGAGGCCCACGTAGCCGGTCCCGATGATCGAGATCTTCATGCGGATCGGACCGGGCTCAGCCCAGGCCGTTCAACAGGCGCTCAGCGCGCCGAGTTGGTCGGGGCGGCGACGTTGACCGCGTTGGTCAGCACCTGGGGGGCAGGAGCCAATTCAGGGTGTGCTTGGAGCAGGTTGGCCCGGCGAAGGGCCGCATCCTGGGCGGCGGCGTTGAAGCCTCCCCGACCCAGTTCGTCGTAGAGGGCGAGGGCGTCCTTGAACTGACCGACGGCTTCATGGACGCGGGCCTTCGACAGACGCGCGTCGGTGACCAAGGCGTCGTCTTGGAAGCGGCTGATGAACGCGGCGTACGCGGAAATGGCCTCGGCGGTCTTGTTCTGCGCGTCGAGGGCGGAGGCGATGCCGAGGACTGCGGTCGAAGAGAGGGAGCTGTCGGGGTAGGCGGCATCGAACGCTTCGAACGCCTTCTGGGCGTCGGCGTGGCGGCCTTCCTCGAAAAGCTGGGCCGCAGCGAGAAGTTGGGCGCGCTCTGCGGCCTTGGTTCCGGAATGGTCGGCGGCAACCTTGGCCAAGGCTTCCGCGGTGACATTCTTCGCACCTGGCGCAAGCACGGCGAACATCGCCGCATTCGCCGAACGCTCGGCGGAATCCTTCACGTTGCGGTTCACGATCCCGACCACGACCGCGGCGGAGACGATGCCGAACCCGATCGCGATCAG
>JAIXUV010000240.1 GCA_027483345.1 Verrucomicrobiales bacterium
CCGCCATCCCCAACTCGAAATAGCCGACAGCGGCTTCGAGGGACTTGGACAGACGGGAAAAAGGCACACACGACAATGTCACCAAATCCGCACACCTCAACTGGCGGCAACGGCAATACTTGGAATTTCTCCCAACATTTCCAGCCTCCCATGCCATCCTTTCCGGAGTGATGCGGCTGTACGACGCCCACAACCACCTCATGGACGAGCGGTTTTCCGGCGTCGAACACGACCTGGTCTCCGCCGCCGTCGGGGTCGGGGTCGTCCGGATGGTCGTCAATGGCTCGTGCGTCGCCGACTGGGAGGCGGTCCGCCGCCTCGCCCTCCGGCATCCCGAGGTGCAGGCCTCCTATGGTCTGCATCCCTGGTACCTGCCGACGCGGCCCTCGGACTGGTCCACGGAACTGGAGCGTCGGCTGGCGGAGGATCCGACGGCCGGTGTGGGCGAAACGGGTCTGGACCGCTGGATCCTCGACCTGCAACCCGAACTCCGGGCCCGATGGCATCCGGATCTCGCGTCACACGAACCCGCCGGGTTGGACGAACAACGCGAGGTCTTCCGCAGCCACCTCGGGATCGCCGCCCGTTGGAACCGCCACCTCTCGGTCCATTGCCTCCAGGCTTGGGGACCGCTCCTGGAAGACCTCCGTCGCGGCCCGCTTCCGGAACGGGGATTCCTGCTGCACAGCTACGGCGGTCCTGTGGAACTCGTCGGCCCGCTCGTGGAAATGGGCGGCTACTTCGGGTTTCCCGGCTACTTCCTCCACGCCCGCAAGGAACGACATCGGGACACCTTCCGACACATCCCCGAAGAACGGCTGCTGGTGGAGACCGACGCCCCGGACCAGCCGCTCCCTCCGGAACGCCGGACCCATGTGCACCACGGGGCGGATGGCCGGGATTGGAACGTGCCCGCCAACCTCGCCGCCGTGGCGGCCGGACTCGCCGAGGTCCGCGGAACCTCAACCGAAAGCTTGGCCCCAATCCTGGAAACCAACTTCCTCCGCCTGTTCGGCAACAACGCGAAACCCGACACCGGAACCCCGATGCCCGCCGGCGTCACAGGGCCTTCTTGAGCCTCACCAGTTGGCGGAGCAACGCCGGCATCTGGTCGAGCGGGATCATGTTCGGTCCGTCGCTGAGCGCCTTGTCCGGATCCGGGTGGGTCTCGATGAAGAGTCCCGAGGCACCCGCCACCACCGCACACCGGGCCAGCACCGGCGCGAATTCCCGCTGCCCGCCGGAACGGTCGCCCTGCCCTCCCGGCAGCTGCACGGAATGGGTCGCGTCGAACACGGTCGGGTATCCGAAGGAACCGAGGATCGGCAACGACCGCATGTCGGCCACCAGGTTGTTGTAGCCGAAGGTCGTCCCACGTTCGGTCACCAGGAGGTGGGGATTGCCCGCCTCCGCCGCCTTGGCCAGCACGTTGCGCATCTCCTGCGGCGACAGGAACTGCCCCTTCTTGATGTTCACGATGCGGCCGGTGGACGCCGCGGCATGGATCAGGTCGGTCTGACGGCACAGGAACGCCGGGATCTGGAGCACGTCGCAGACGCGTCCCGCGGCGACCGCCTGTTCCTCGGTGTGGACGTCCGTCACCACCGGGACCCGGAGCGCGGAACCGATGCGGCCGAGGATCGCCAATCCCTCCTCGAGGCCGGGGCCCCGGAACGACTTGCCCGAGGAACGGTTCGCCTTGTCGAAGCTCGCCTTGAAGACGAACGGGATCCGGAGACGCGAGCACGTCGTGCGCAGCGAACGGGCGATGGAAAGGCAGAGTTCCTCGCTCTCGATGACGCACGGTCCGGCGATGAGGAACAGGCGGCGGCGCTGGTTCAACGCGCGCCACAACGGGGCTTGGGCGACAGGCACGGCGAGGTCATCGGCGGCGGAAGGACCCTTGGCAATCCCGGAATGGCTCGGTGCAAGACGACGGAAACCTTCCGCAAGCCTCCGACAGCAACCCCAGGCCGGCTTCCCTAACGTCGCCGCCCTGATGAACCGGACCCGTGCCGTCGGAACCGCGCTGATCCTCCTCGCCTGCCGCCTCGCGCTGGCCGGCGACGCAACCCCGCAGCCCGTCCCCTTCTCCCTGCCCCGCACGGTGGTCGTCGGCGAGGCGGATGCCGACGATTCCGTGGCCCAGCCGTTCCCGGCCGAGGTCGAGGGGACCAAGGTCTACGCCGGCAAGAAGGTGACCGTCCTCGACTTCGACTCCCTTCCGCAGATCCAGACCGACAACTACCGGCAGGCCTTCTCCCAGATCCCGGGCCTGCTGGTGAGCGAACTGAGCAACGCCAGCCTGCTGAGCCTCGGCTACCGCGGCATCGGGGACCCGCACGAGTCCCAGAACCTGCTGGTCCTCAAGGACGGTCTCCCGTTCGTGGTCGATCTCTACGGATACCCCACCGTGTACTACGCGCCTCCGTTCGAGTCGGTGGACCGGCTGGAGTTCATCCGCGGCGGGGCCTCGCTCATGTACGGCCCACAGCCGTCTGGCGCGTTGAACTACGTCACCCACGAACCCAGGAAGGACCGCCAGGGCGCCCTCCGCACCCAGCACGTCGTCGGCAGCTACGGCCTCTACACCACCCACAGCCTGGCCGACGGCACGGTGGGCCGGCTCGGGTATCTCGTGAGCTTCGACCACCGCCAAGGCGACGGTTTCCGCAGGGACAACAGCGACTTCGAACTCAACGGAGGATCGGTCCGCCTGACTTACGCGCTCTCCGAAACCAGTCGGGCGACGTTCGACTTCGACGCGACGGCCGCGGACAGCGGCGAGCCCGGAGGCGTCACGCTTGGATCCGGGGCCGGACTGCTCGGCTACGCCACCGACCGGCGCGCCACCCAGCTCCAGCACGACCGTGTGCGCGTCCAGCGCTACGTGCCGTCCGTCGGCTTCGAACGCTGGTTCGGCGAGTCGACGTTGTTCACGGCGAGGGCCTGGGGCGGCTACTACGAACGCTATTCGAAACGGCAGAGGAACTCCGGCGGCAGCGCGTTCGGGCGGGTCGACAACCTCGTCGACTCCAACACCATCAACACCCACCGCTACCACACCTTCGGAGCCGAGGCCCGCGCCCGGCACGAATGGGAGGCGTGGAACAACGCGCACACCCTCGTCGGCGGGATCTCCACCTACGTCGCCGACTCCCCGTTCGAGGTCGACCGCGGCGCCACCGCCTCCGCGGACACCGGCACCGCACGCCAGCGCTCGCACCGCGAGACGGTCGCGGGAAGCGTCTTCGCCGAGAACGTCTTCCGGTTCGGACGCTGGAGCCTCACACCCGGCTTCCGGCTGGAGAACATCCACCAGTCCATCGTCGAGACCCTCAACCTCGACAAGACCTCGCCCCTCCTGAGCGACAGCTCGGTGGACCATGTCCCGCTCGTGGCCCTCGGCTCCGCCTACACCCTCGGCCATGGGGCCGAGGCCTATGCCAACGCGAGCCAAGGCTACAAGGCCAAGACCTACGCCGACGCCGTCCCCCTCGCCAACAACACCGTCGTCGGCGACCA
>JAIXUV010000340.1 GCA_027483345.1 Verrucomicrobiales bacterium
AAGGACTCGTTCTCCATGCAGCCGACCTTCGAGGCGATGGACGACCTCGGCTGGGATGTGCGCAAGGTCGAGAACGGCCATGACCTGCAGGCGGTCTACCTCGCGGTCGAGAAGGCCGTTGCGGACACCAACGCCAATCCGCGCAAGCCGGTCTGCATCTGGCTCAAGACCATCAAGGGCTATGGGATCAAGTCCACCGAGGAGAGTTCCTCCGGCGGCCATGGATTCCCGCTCGCCAACGGGGAGAAGATCGTCGAGTGGCTCACCGAGATCTACAAGGGCGACGCCGTCCCGGCCGAGTTGATGGCCTGGGGCCAGTCGCTCCGCGCCGAGTGGGAGAAGAAGGAGGCCGAGAAGAAGGCCAAGGCCGCCGCCGCCGCCGCGAATCCGGCTCCAGCCGCACCGGCCGTGAAGAAGGACAAGGTCCAGGCCGGCCTCGCCGCTGGCGCCATCAAGGCCGCCATGGAAGGCTTCCCGGTCTACTCGGTCAGCTCCGACGTCCAGGGTTCCACCGGCATCAGCACCTTCCAGAAGGCCACCGGCAACTTCGTCGAGGTCGGCATCGCCGAGTCCAACATGATCAGCGTGGCGTCGGGTCTCTCCAAGGTCGGCTACATCCCGATCGTGGACACCTTCGGCCAGTTCGGCGTCACCAAGGGCAACCTGCCCCTGACCATGGCCGCCCTCTCGCAGGCCCCGGTGATCGCGATGTTCTCGCACGTCGGCTTCCAGGACGCCGCGGACGGCGCCTCACACCAGGCGACCACCTACTTCGCGGCGGTCAGCGCCATCCCGCACACCGTCGTCATCGCCCCGAGCTGCGCCAATGAGGCGGAGTCCTTCATGTACGAGGCGATCCGGCACATCGCCGAGGAACGGACCGCCGGTCGCGACGGCGAGTCGGTGCTCTTCTTCGTCGGCCGTGAGAACTACCCCGTCGAGTGGGTGCCCGGCGCCAAGTACACCTGGGGCAAGGCCCAGGTGATCGAGGAAGGCACCGACGTGGTGCTCGTCGGCAGCGGCGTGCTCTTCAGCAAGTGCCTCGAGGCGGCGAAGCTCCTCAAGGCCCAGGGCAAGTCCGCCACGGTCATCAACAACCCGTTCGTCAACCTGGTGGACGTCGAGACCATCGGCGCCGCCGTCGCCCGCTGCGGCGGCCGCCTCGTGACCATCGAGGACCACCAGGCCATCGGCGGAATGGGCGCCCAGGTCAGCCATGCGCTGAGCCAGGCCGGCATCGCCCATCGTGCCGTCACCCTCGGCATCCAGGGCGAGTTCGGCCAGAGCGCCTACCTCGCCGAGCAGCTCTACGTGAAGCACGGACTCACCGGTCCCAAGATGGCCGAAGCCGCGCTGAAGCTGATCGGCTGAGCGCCGCTCCCGGCCTCGACGAGGCCCTTGTTCCCGTACGACACCCGGCCGGATTCCGGCCGGGTGTCCGCTTTTCCGGGTCCTTCCGTCGTCCGCCGCTCCCTTCGGGCTTCCCGCTGCCCCAGGACAGGGACATCTTCACTTCCAGTGACCCCGTCGTCCCACCGCAACTCCGCCTTCACGCTGATCGAACTGCTGGTGGTGATCGCGATCATCGCCATCCTCGCCGGACTGCTGCTCCCTTCCCTCGCCCGGGCCCGCTCGCGAGCCAGCGGAACGGCGTGCATGGGCAACGCGAAACAGCTCCAGACCGCGTTGCAGCTGTACTCCGACGACCACCTCGACCGCTACGTCAACAACCACGGGCTCGGTGAGACCCGTTCCCGCACCAACACATGGGCCAACAACGTCATGGATTGGGACTCCGGCGACGGAAACACCAACGTGGCCCTGCTGGCCTACGGGTTGCTCGGCCGCTATCTCGGCGGCGTCGGCGTGTTCAAGTGCCCTTCCGACAAGGCCCGCGCCAACAACGGCCTCCGCATCCGCAGCTTCTCCCTCAACTCCCTCGTCGGAGATCCCGGCGAATTGACCAACCGTTTCAACCCGTCCTACCGCCAGTTCTTCAAGGAGGCCGAGGTGGTGGCGCCGTCCGGCATCTTCGCCTTCGTCGACGAACATCCCGACACCATCAACGACGGCTTCTTCATGAACCGCCTCGAGGAGGCGCCGAAGTGGGGGAACCTGCCGGCGTCCCACCATGCGGACTCGGCGAACTTCACCTTCCTCGACGGCCACGTGGAAACCCACCGCTGGGTGGTCACCGGTCCCGAGGGCACGGTGCGCCCGACCACCCGGGGTGGAGCCGGCGGAATCTTCCCGGCGAACCCCACCACGGACTGGGAATGGGTGCGCGAGAGAAGCAGCGTGCGTCACTGAACACACGCAGGCCGGAACCGTCTCCGCCAACCGGATTCAGTAGCGGTAGTTGAGGGCAAGACGGCCGTAGAAAGCTCCGTCGCCGTTGTATTGGCGGCGGATGTCGTCGAACACGAATCGACGGTCGACCATCCATCCGGCCTCGACACCGACGTTGAAGCCCTTTTCTCCGCCCCAGACGAAGCCCGCGCCGGCCCGGATTTCACGGTAGTTCACGATCTGTCCGTCCAGTGCCGCGTCACCGCGGTCGGTACCGAACTGCTCATGGAGATGGTAGGCTCCGCCGGTGAT
>JAIXUV010000068.1 GCA_027483345.1 Verrucomicrobiales bacterium
ACCCTTCAACCCTTCAACCCTTCAACCCTTCAACCCTTCAACCCTTCAACCCTTCAACCCTTCAACCCTTCAACCCTTCAACCCTTCATCACCGGAACACCGTCGCCGGTTCGAGTGTCACGACACGTCGGATGCTGAGCAGGCTGGCGGCGAGGATGACGGCGAGGATGCACGCCCCGGTGAGCGCGACGGATTGCCAGAGCAGGACGATGCCGCGTGTGGCGAGTCCGTTCAGGGTGGCCTGGAAGAAGACGGCGGCGAGCCCGGTGCCCAGGGCGAAGCCGAGCACACCCACCGTCGCCGCCTGGAGCAGGACCATCCCGGTGAGTCGGCCGTTGGTCACGCCGATCGCCTTGAGGGCGCCGAACTGTCGAAGGTTCTCCACGGTGAAGAGGTAGAACGTCTGCCCCGCCACCACGGTCCCGACCACGAGGGCCACACCGATGGTGATGCCGAAATTGACCGGGATCCCGGTGTTCTTGAGGTAGTAGCGGACGCAATCCCAGACGAACTCCCGCGTGGTCCGCGCCCTCAAACCGGTCTGGGCGGCGATCCTCGCGCACAGCACCGCTTCATCCACGCCGGCCTGCGGACGCACCAGCACATAGGACAGCTCGGTGCGCTGACGCCCCTGGAACTTCAACGCCGTGGAGTACCGCGTGTGCATCACCGGGAAGCTCACGAACGGCGCCGAGGCGTCCGAGATCCCCACCACCGTCACCTCATGGTCGTTCAGGTCGAGCTTGCGTCCGACCGCCAGCGGTTCGCCGGGAAAGAGCAGGACGTAGCCGGCCTGGTCGATCACCACCGTGTCCGGCTCGGTCAGGCGTTCCCAGCTTCCGAGGAGCATCTTCCGAGGCGCCCCGGTGAGCGTGGCGTCGTCCAGTCCCAGGCAGAACGTCGAGGCGAACTTTCCCTGCGGCGTGCGCGCCACCGGGTTCCCCTTGAACATCCGCACCGCCCACGCCACGCCTTCCACGCCGCGCACCCGAGCAAGGTCGGTCTCCTTCAACGCCTTCGTCTGCTCGAAGTACTCGGTCTTCGGATCCATTACCCAGATCTCGGCGTCGGTGACGTCCAGGATCTGGTGACCCGTCCGCTTCATGATTCCGGCGAAGATCGAGGTCTGGTTCTCCAGCAGGAACGTGCAGAACGCGATCGCGAACACGAGGCCGAAGTACTTCGACGGATCCCCCGTCAACATCCGCAACGCCACGAAGTTCATCGCTCTCTCCCTTCCTGCGTTTGAACCGTCGTCATTGTGTGACCGTTGGTCATTTTCATGTCAAAAAAAGGGATCAGCCGGCGGTGGTGACGGGCTCGCACCAGGTGGCGGTGGGAAAGATCTCGCGTCGGAGGCGCGCGTCGGTCGCCGAGTAGTCCCAGTCCGCGAGCAACGGCCGCCAGCCGAGCCCGTCGCACATCAGATCCTGATTCTGCCGGACGGTGCGGATCGGGTCGTCGATGCCGGCGACGAGCTTCATGGCGGGTTCGAGGCTCATGATGTGGCTGCCCACCGTGACGGCGACGAGTGCGAAGGTGACGCTTTCGGAGGTCATGCGGTCGTAGGGCAGGTCCCCGGCGCGCATGCCTTCCTTGACGATCTCGTGGACGAGGCGGAAGCAGCGGGCGCCTTCCATCTGATGGGCTTGCCGGCGTGTTTCGGTGGCCTTTTCCCAGAACGAGGCCGACTTCAGCATCAGTTCGACCTTGAAGTAGTCGGGATGCGAACAGGCGAACTCGCAGCAGGCGAAGCCGATCGCCCGGATCCGCTCACGGGTCCTGCCGGTGAACAGCGAGGCCCGCTCGAAGAGGTCGGCCCGTTCCCTCAGGGCCCGGGTGGCGACGGCGAGGCAGAGATCCTCCTTCGACTCGAAGTGGAGGTAGAGCGTGCCCTTGGCGTAGTTCACCGCTCCGGCGAGCTGCTCCATGTTCCAGTCCTGGAACCCGCGTCGCAGCAGGAACCCGCGCGCGTGCCCGAGGATCAGTTCCTCCCGGGCCGCCCGCTCCTGCACCTTCCTCTCCGACACGCTCATCGCGGCCAAGATCCCCAGTATTGACCATTGGTCAATATTGGATTCGTGATTCGTGATTTGGGATTCAGGATTTGCTGAGTTTGGGCGCAGTCAATACAGCGGACCGTGGACCATCGGTGCCAAAGACCCATCGACGGCCCCTTCCCTGCAACCCGGGCCGCGCCCGAGACGTTCCTTCGATGACACGGATTTCACGGACCAAAAGGGAAGCTCAGACCCGAAAGCGATCCACAGCAAGGAGGTCCAACGCATCGGCAATCCGTGAAATCCATGTCCCCAAGGGAAAATCAGGAATCCAGGATCACGAATCACGAATCGCCCGGTCGCTGAGCCCTTACCGGACTTGCCCGCGGGCCGATTCTGTCGATGTTGCCCGGATGACTGGATGGTCCCCCTGCCCCGCACTGTTCCGCGCCGCACGCACCGCATGGCTCGCACTCGGCCTGGCCGCGTCGCTGTCCGGCGTGGCGGCGGACTTCAACGCGACGGCGCCGACCTCGATGGACAAATGGATGTACCCGTTCGAGTTCGGTACCGGCGGGACGCGTCCGGTCGCACCGACGTTCGCCTCGTTCGATCCCCGGTTCGACACGCGGGATGCGGAGTTCCTGCTGGGCTGGGACACCGCCACGGTCGTGCCCACCGGCGCCAGTCCCGCCCGCTACGTTCTCCGTAGGGCGAGGCTGCTGCTCCCGGTCGCCGCCGACCGGACGTTCCTCTACGACCCGACCTACGATCCGATCCGGACCTATCTCCCCACCAACAACCCCGCGCGCCTGCCAGACGCCGATGCCGGACGCCCGGTGGAGGTCTTCGGCGTCGGATTCCGCGGCGGCTTCACCGCGGAGACGTACCGCGAGTCCAGCTCCTTCGGACCGGTTGGCGCCTTCACCAGCAACACCATCTCCATCGGCACGCGCAACGCCTTCGCCGCCCAGTTCGACACCAACGGCGTGCTGGTCGACGTCGCGAACCATGTGGGCCAACTGAACGCCAACTGGACCAACGCCCCGTTCGAGGCCGCGGCCTGGGCCATCGGGACCACCACCAACGCCGCCCCCGGCGAATTCGTCCCGATCGACAGCGTCTTCGCCTTCGACCTCGACCTGTCGGACCCGCTCGTCCACGGATACCTCGCCCGATCCCTGTCCGAAGGCCGACTCCGTCTCATGGTGAGTTCACTGTCCCCCGCTCAGCAGATCACCCCCGGCGGCACCGGGCTTGGCGGACTGGGCTCCTACCCCCAATGGTCCACGCGGGAAAACCTGATCTTCCCGGCAGAACTTCCCCTGGGACCCTCGATCGAACTCGAAGGCAGCTACATCGGAACGGCCGACACGGACGCCGACGGCCTGCCCGACGACTGGGAGCGTCTCCATTTCGGGAACCTCGACGCGACCGCCGCCGGCGATCCCGACGCGGACGGCGCCTCGAACGCCGGCGAATTCCAGGCGGGCACCGCCCCCCGTTCCACGGACTCAGCACTGCGGATCGGCGTCTCGGGCGGCGGCAATCCGCCGGTGCTGGAGTTCGCGGTGGTGCCGGGACGGGCCTACCGCATCGAGCGCAGCCTGGATCTCGCCACCTGGACCGGGGCCGCGGGCCGGTTGACCTACCCGGCCAAGGGTCGGGCCGCCTGGATCGGCGAGACCCCGGAAGTCACCGGCTTCTATCGGGTCGTGGTCTCCGAAGCGCC
>JAIXUV010000172.1 GCA_027483345.1 Verrucomicrobiales bacterium
GTAGGTGACGAACGGACGGTTCTCCGGGCGGACGCCCTCCGACCGCGGCGGCGCGGCCATCAGCGCGGCAAGGCGGGGATCCTCGAACTTCAGCCCCGCACAGCCCTTCGGCGTCGCGACGTAGTAGGTCCCGCTGACCACGGAGTTCGGATGCAGATGCAGGCTGTGGGTCACGCCATGGGGCATGATGTTGATCCAGCAGTCGGTCATGCGCAACCGACGGCCACCGAGGTCCCAGTCGAGCGCCTTCGAATAGGCGCGGACGTGCCGGTCCACCTGCTTCTCCAGTTCCATGAACGTCGAGGACACGGTGTGGACGCGGTCGATCGAACCGTAGGACGTGTAGCCTCCGGGATAGTTCTTGGCCGACCACTTCCGTCCCGCGTCGTCGAAGTCGCGGAACTGGTGGCACTCCTTGAGCAGTTCGCGGTTGAAGGCGGCGCCGTTGGGACGGAGACGCGACGTGTAGATGTACGTGGGAAACCACGTCTGGATCCGTTTCACGGCGAAAAGCATGCCCGGCCGTCGGGTCCCGGGGCGAGCCCCGACGATCTCGGGCGCCACTCCCGAATCGCCCCAGCCCCTCCGAGCGGAACCGCACGAGCCTCCTTTCGGCATGTGCGCCACTTGCTCCGAAACCTTTCCCGGGAACGCCCGTCTTCCGAAGGCCGTGCCAACCCGCCTGCCAATCGTATTCCGTCTCGCCTTGCAGACGTTGACCGGTGCCGTCCTGGCCTCGGAGCCGGCGGTGCGCCATTGGTCGTTTGAGCCGCCGTCCGCCCCCGCGACGCCGGTGGTCCGGGACGCCGCATGGGCCAGGACGGAGGTCGACCGCTTCGTGCTCGCCCGGTTGGATGCGGCGGGTCTCAAACCTTCCGCGGAGGCCCCGGCGGTGGTCCTGCTCCGCCGGGCCTGCTTCGATCTCACCGGATTGCCTCCCACGGCCGCACAGGTGGAGGAGGTCGAGCGGAACGCCGCGGCCAACGGGGGACGTCTCGCCGAGGCGGACTGGATGGCGCTGGTCGACTCCCTCTTGGCCTCGCCCGCCTTCGGGGAACGTTGGGGACGTCATTGGCTGGACGTCGCCCGCTACGCGGAAAGCACCGGCAAGGAGCGCAACCACACCCTGCCCGAAGCCTGGCGCTACCGGGACTGGGTCGTCGCCGCGTTCAGCGCCGACAAACCCTACGACCGCTTCCTGCGCGAACAGGTTGCCGGCGACCTGCTGGCCGAGGAGGCGCCTTCCGCGGAAAAGCCCGCGCTCCAGGTGGCCACCGGTTTCCTCGCACTCGGACCCAAGGGCCTCAACGAACGACGTCGCGAACAGTTCGTCGCCGACGTCGTGGACGAGCAGATCGACACCGTCACCCGCTCGGTGCTCGGCGTCACCGTGGCCTGTGCCCGGTGCCACGACCACAAGTTCGACCCGATCTCCCAGCGCGACTACTACGCGTTGGCCGGGATCTTCCGCAGCACCGAGACCTGCTACGGCACGACCGGTGACACCCAGCGGAACCGCCAACCCTCCGCCCTGATACCGATCCCTGGCGCCCCGCTCGCCGAACGGGTGCCGCTCCGACTTCCTCCGGCACCCGCCCGTCCGCGCGTGGCCGCGCTCCGGTCCGGACAGCCGCCGGCGCAGGCCCGTCGCGAGGCGGCCATGGCGACGCTCCTCGAGGAGGACCACCGCCACACCAACGCCCTCGCCATGGGCGTGCGCGAGGGCCGGGCCGAGGACGCCTTCCTGCTCGCCCGCGGCGAGATCACCCAACGCCAGGGAAAGGTTCCGCGCGGCTTCGTCCCGGCGCTGCACGACGGTTCCCAGGTCCGGATTCCCCGCGAGGAAAGCGGACGCCGCCAACTGGCCGACTGGCTGACCGCCCGGTCCAATCCGCTCACGGCCCGGGTCGCCGTCAACCGCGTGTGGCAGCATCTCTTCGGACGCGGCCTGGTGCCGACCGGCGACGACTTCGGCAGGAACGGCCAGCCTCCGACGCATCCCGAGCTGCTGGACCACCTGGCGGTCGGGTTCATGGAGGACGGCTGGTCGACCAAACGCCTCATCCGACGCCTGATGTCCAGCAGCACCTACCGGAGCGCCTCGTCGGCGAACGCGGCGGCACAGGAAGTCGATCCGGACGACACGCTGCTCTGGCGGGCGCGTCCGCGTCGGCTCGAGGCGGAGGCGTTGCGCGACGCCCTGCTCGCCGCCGCGGGGACCCTGGAGTCCGATCCGCCCCGCGGCTCCGTGGTCGCCCAGATCGGCGACATGTTGGTCGGCGGCCGGCTGAGGCCAGAGCGTTGGGACTCCGCCCTTCTCTGCCGCAGCCTCTACCTGCCCGTGGTCCGGGACGCCGGCGGCGACTTCCTAGACCAGTTCGACGGCGCGGAATCCAGCCTGGTGGTCACCACGCGCGACGAGACGAACGTCCCCGCCCAGGCGCTCTTCCTCATGAACAGCCCGTTCGTCATGGACCAGTCGCGGGCGCTGGCCTTGCGCCTGATCCGGGACGACTCCCTGGAGGCCGACCGCGACCGCGTGGCCGTGGCGCACCGCCGGGTGCTGGGCCGCTCCCCCACCGATGCCGAGGTGGACCGCGCGCTCGGATTCCTCCTGCGCGAATCCGCGGCCACCGTGGCCGGACGCCGACCGGCCGGACGTGAGACAGCGTGGTCGCTCTACATCCAAGCCCTCTTCACTTCCGCCGAATTCCGTTACCTCCGCTGACATGACACCCATGGATTCCCACGGCCGCCATCCGGTCCGCGCCCTGACGCGGCGGGAGCTGCTCAAGACCCTTTCCGCCGGGTTCGGCTGGACCGCCTTCGCCGGCCTCGCGGGTTCCTCCACCGAACCGTCCGCGGCGAACGCGACCACGCCGCCCTTGGCGCTGCGCCCTCCCCATCTCGCCCCGAGGGCCCGTCGGGTGATCTTCCTCTGCATGCAGGGCGGCCCGGCGCACCAGGACACGTTCGACTACAAGCCCCGACTGAAGGTCGACCACGGCAAGGCCAGCGGCGGACGTGGACGCGGCACCCAGTACGTCGGATCACCGTTCACCTTCCGTCAGCACGGAGATTCAGGACTCTGGATCAGCGACGTCCTGCCGCATCTCGCCCGTCAGGCGGACCGGCTATGCGTGGTGAACTCCATGCGCACCGACATCCCGAACCACCCGCAGGCCTTCGTGCAGCTGCACACCGGCAGCGCCCGGTTCGTCCGTCCGTCCATGGGTTCGTGGGTGCTTTACGGATTGGGCAGCGCGAACCAGGACCTGCCCGGGTTCGTGAACATCGGCCCGCCGAACGCCCTGGGCGCCGGCAACTACGGCAGCGCCTTCCTGCCCGGCGTCTTCCAGGGAACCCGGATCGCCGTGGGACGCGGTGGACCCGGCGACACCGGCATGAGCCACGTCTCGAACCCGCGCATCTCCGTCGAACAGCAACGTCGCCAGCTCGACCTCGTCCAGTCGATGAACCGCGACTTCCAGTCGCGCACCGCCGAACCCAGCGGGGACATCGAGGCCGTGATCGAGGCCGGCGAACTGGCCTTCCGGATGCAGGCGGAGGTACCCCACCTCATGGACCTCTCCCGCGAGTCCGAGGCCACCCGCAGGCTCTACGGCATCGGCGAGGACGCCACGGATGCGTTCGGCCGCCAGTGCCTCCTCGCCCGCCGCTTCGCCGAGGCCGGCACACGGTTCATCGAGGTGAACCTCGGCGGATGGGACCAGCACCAGAACCTCGAGACCGCGCTGCGGAAGAACTGCCGTGCGCTTGACCAACCGGCCGCGGCGCTCCTCCAGGATCTGGAGGCGCGAGGACTGCTCGACGACACTCTGGTGCTCTGGGGCGGCGAGTTCGGACGGACGCCGGACAGCCGGCAGGCCGACGGACGGGACCACAACCACCAGGGCTTCTCGATGTGGTTGGCCGGTGGCGGCATCAAGGGCGGACATGTTCACGGAGCCACCGACGAACACGGTTCCAAGGCCGTGTCCGACCCCGTCCACGTCCACGACCTCCACGCGACCATCCTGCACTGCCTCGGGCTCGACCACGAGCGGCTCACCTACCGCTACGGCGGCCGCGACTTCCGGCTCACCGACGTCCACGGTGATGTCGTCAAGGGCCTCCTCACCTGAGCCCGATCCGTGCGGAAGGGACCGGCCCGCTTCATCGAAACGATTCAGAGGGAGCCAGGGCCGACCTCACGCAAATCCGCTCAGGCGCCAGCGGCTCACCGGAACTGGGTCCAAAATCGCGACCGCCACTCGGGGTACGGTCCGCGAGAAGAATCCAACAGCTTCCTCCCCTCCCTTCGCGGCTTTGCGGCTTTGCGTGCCGATCCCTTCTGCCTCGATCCGCCGACTCCGGGTTGTTCCGGTTGGATCCGCGGATCAAACCGACTGTCCCGCCGCATGGCCGCTGGCCCAGGCCCACTGGAAGTTGTAGCCGCCGAGCCAGCCGGTCACGTCGACGACCTCGCCGATGAAGTAGAGGCCGGGAACCCCGCGGCATTCCATCGTCTTCGACGACAGCGCCGCGGTGTCCACGCCGCCGACGGTGACTTCCGCCTTGGGATAGCCCTCGTCGCCGTCGGGCGTCATCTCCCAGGCGTTCAGGCGCGTGGCCAGCGCCTCCAGTTCCTTCTGCGGCAGCTGCGCCAACTGCCGCGGCCGGGCATCCGGACCTATCCAGGCCTGGACGAACCTCTCCGGCAGAAGTCCCCGCAGCACCGACTTCACGTCCTTTCCGCCCGAGCGGTTCGAACGCAGCAGCTCCAAGGCGTCGACTCCGGGAAGCAGGTTGATCCGGAACGGTTCCCGCGGCCGGAGATGGCTGGAGATCTGGAGGATCGAGGGGCCGCTCAGGCCGCGGTGGGTGAAGAGCACGTTCTCGCGGAACCGCGGCCTTTCCGCGTCGGCGAAGGTCTCGCAGTCGATGGACAACCCGCTGAGCGCGGTGAAGGCGCCGAAGCCGGACTGGGCGAAGGTCAGCGGAACCAGCCCGGGGCGCGGCTCCACCAGAGGCACGCCGAACTGCTTCGCGACATGGTAGCCGAACGGGGTCGCACCCAGCTTGGGGAACGAAAGGCCGCCCGTCGCGATCACCAGCGACCGGGCACAACGACGGCCCTTCGAGGTCTCGACGACCCAGCCGCCGTCGGGTTCCCGCGAGACCGACGATACCTTGCAGTCGACGGTGACCGCGACGCCGGCGTCGGCGCATTCCTCCTCGAGCAGATGCAGGATCTGCTTGGAACTCTGGTCGCAGAAGAGCTGGCCGAGCTTCTTCTCATGCCACGCGATTCCGTGGCGCTCGACCAGGGCGAGGAAGTCCGCGGGCGTGTACCGGGCCAACGCCGACTTCATGAAGTGTGGGCTGCCCGAGGTGACGTAGTTGGCCCAGGTCGCGCCGGTGTTGGTGAAGTTGCAGCGGCCGCCGCCGGAGATGAGGATCTTGTTTCCCGGCCGCGGATTGTGCTCGAGCAACTCCACCCGCAGGCCGCGCTGGCCCGCTGTCCGCGCGCAGAAGAGACCCGCCGCGCCGCCGCCGATGACGAGGACCTCGGGATCGCTCATGGGGCTGGGGATACGGGGCGGATGGACGGCAGATGCATCGGCCGATTGAAGCCGGACCACGCGTCATGGCCAACGGGAATGAGTTTCGCCCGGGACTGGGCGACGGGAAGGAACCCGAGGTTGGGGACCCCAAGGGCCTTCGCCGTGGGGGTTGGAAGCCGGCGACGGAACGGATCTCAACCGTATCGGAGGCGATGCTCCAACTCACGCAGCCCGACGGTCACGCTCGCCTTCCGACCACCCTGGAGCACGGCCATGTAGTCGCCTTGGCCCTGTGCCCTGAGCTCGACGACCGAGTCCAGGTTGACGATCAGCGAGCGGTTGATCCGGACGAAGCGGTTCCTCGGCAAACCCTGTTCCAGGGCGGACATGGTCTCCCGGACGATGTGCCGGTCGTTGGCCGTGTGGACAACCACGTAGTTGCCGGCGGATTCGATCCAACGGATGTCCTCCACCCGCACGAAGACCACACGCTCCCCGTCCTTGCACATCAGCCGGGAGAGGGCGCGTTCGGTTCCAACCGGGACCGGATCCGCCGGAAGCTCGTGTCTCGGAGCGACACCCCGCATCGCGGCCAACTGCTCCCGCACGCGGGCCATCGACCGGGCCAGGCGGGCCGGATGCACCGGCTTCATGAGGTAGTCCACGGCCCGCGTGTCGAACGCCTCCACCGCGAACGCATCGTGCGCGGTCACGAAAACCACCAGCGGCAACGGCTCCGGATCCATGACCTCCATGAGACGCAGCCCCGTCATCCGCGGCATCTGGACGTCGAGGAACAGGAGGTCCGCATCCAGCCGGGTCAGCGCGTCCCTCACCTCCGAGGCCGAGCCGAACTCGCCGACGACCTCGACGTCCTCCATACAGGCGAGTTGGCCCCGCAGTCCCTCACGGGCCAGGGGTTCGTCATCCACGATCAGGGTTCGGATCTTCATCTCCCGTGGTTCTCCCTCTGCGGCGAAACGCGGACCGGACCGGCGAAGCGGAACTCGACCCGGAAACCGCCGTCGGCCCGATGCCCGGCCTCGAACCGATGGTCGGCACCGTAGAAGGCGAGGAGTCGCGCCGCAGTGTTCCTCAATCCGATGCCGGACGAGGCTTCCTGAGAGCCGCGCCCCTCGCTGCCCGGGGGACAGGAGTTCTCCATCGCGACCACAACCCGGCCTTCGGAAAAGGTGATCCGCAACGAAACGGAACCGGGTCCCTCCATCCGTTCGATGCCATGGCGAAGCGCGTTCTCCAGCAGGGGCTGCAGGATCAGGGTCGGCACCGGCACGTCGAGCAGACCCTCATCGACTTCCTCGTGGAACCGGAACCGGTCCGCGAACCGGATGCGCTGGATCCCGACGTAGAGGTGGAGGAGGCGCAGTTCCTCGCGCAACGGGATGCCCGTCGCGGCTCCGTCCCTCAGGCTCATCCGAAGGAGCTCCGAGAGGTTGAGCAGCATCTCGTTCGCGCCGTCCGGGTCCCGTTTGATCAGGACGGAGATCGAATTCAGGGTGTTGAACAGGAAGTGGGGTTGGAGCTGGGCGCGGAGTCCGGCGAGACGGGCCTCGTTCAGATGCCCCTGCAGGACCTCCGCCTGGCGTTCCTTCTCACGTTCCCGGACCCGGATCCGGAAGATCTCGGCGACCGCGATCACCATCCAGTAGATCGGCAGGTTCATCTGCGCCTTCACCACGGACATGCGCCGGGTCGGCCGCGGCAGCCCCGTGACCTCCGAGATCTCGAAGAGCGGCTTTCGACTCACCCGATTCGTCGGGCCCGAAACGGCACCAGCCGGCAACACCGTCGGAAACCGTCCGCGGAAGGACTTCTCCGCGACTTCCATGACCCCTTGGGAGGCGACCTCGGACAAGGTCACGAAGACGACACTCGAAACCAGGTGGATCCCGATCCAGGACCACAGCCTCGGCCGATTGGCGGGGAACCGGCGGACAACCCATATCGCCAGCGGCGAAAGCGCCGCATACGGGGCCCAGAGGAAGCTGGCCATGAGATAGGCAAGCCAGCCGTCCACCACTCCGATCAGGTGGAGCGTGGTCCCGGTGACGAGGATCAGGGTTCCCCACAGCAGCCAAGCGAGGCTGCAGAACGCCAGGAACGACAGGCCGTAAGCGGCCTGCCGATGCGCGCCACCTTGGTTTTCCGCCTCGATCATCCCTCCACATTGTCAGCCGCCTTAGGTGGGTCCACGCAATCCAGGTCTCTTCGGGTACACCAGTTTCTCGGAACCCCGCCTCCCACCCGGAATGGCCGGATTCATCCCACGCCGCGGGTCTTCATCACGGCCTGATCGCATGCCTTGGAGGCGTCCGCCATCGTGCCGGGCTCGGTCGCTGAAACCCCGTCCCGAGCGATGCCCATGCGGTGCCGCGGCTCGTCCCGGCTTTTTGGGGATTCGTCCCGTGCCGCGGCGTCTGGTCACCGCGTGCCGGACTGACGCGGCGAGGTCCCCGATCGTCGACCCATGCGGCACTCGCGGAACATCCTGCTGGCAGTCCTGACCCTGGCCTCCGGGTGTACCCTCATTCCGCGATACCAAAGGCCCGAAGCGCCGGTGCGCACCACCTTCACCGTGGACCCCACCGGCACCAACGCCGCTTCCGCCGTGCTTCCAACCTGGGAGGAGTTCTTCACCGATCCGCGTCATCGGCAGCTGATCCGGATCGCGATCACGAACAACCGGGACCTGCGGTCGGCCACCCTCCGCGTGGAGCAGTCGAGGTCCCAGTACCGCATCTCGCGGTCGCGGCTGTTCCCCCGACAGGAGGCCGGGGCGGCCTTCGAGAGCCTCCGCTCCGGCGGGGACACCCGGGAACTCTGGTCGGCCAGCCTTGGCTCCACCGCCTATGAGGTGGATCTCTTCGGACGGGTCCGGAGCCTGAACCGGCAGGCGCTCGAGAAGTTCCTCGCAACCGACGAGGCCCGGAAGGCGGCGCTGATCTCCCTGATCGCCGAAGTGGCGGCCGCGGACCTCGATCTCCGTCGGGCGACGCGGCAGGTCTCCCTGGCCAACGAAACCCTGGGACTCGTCGGGGAGTCGCGGGCCCTCAACCAGGCCGCCTTCGAGGCCGGGGCCAGCAACGAACTCGACCTCCGCTCCGCCGACGCCCAGGTCGAGTCGACCCGGGTCAGCCTGATCGCTGCCCAACTCCAGGCGACCGAGGCCCGAAACCGCCTCGAGCTGCTCCTGGGGAGGCCGCTGCCAGACGACCTTCAGGAGGCCGGTTCCGATCTCGTGGACACATTGGTTCCGAGGGTTCCGGCCGGACTGCCTTCGGACCTCCTGGGGAGGCGTCCGGACATCCTCGAGGCGGAGCACACGCTCAAGGCGGCGAATGCCAACGTCGGAGCCGCTCGCGCCGCCTTCCTGCCGACGCTTCGGCTGACCACCTCCGCAGGCACGTCCAGCGACGAGCTCTCCAAGCTCTTCGGCGCTGGGACCGGGGTCTGGAGTTTCTCCCCACAAGTGACGGTCCCCATCTTCACCGGCGGGGAGAACCGGGCCAATCTCGCCGCCGCCCGCGTCGGTGTCCGCATCGAGGTCGCCAACTACGAAGGCGCCATCCAGAGGGCGTTTCGCGAGGTGGCGGACACACTCGCGTCCATCGACGCGCTGGAGGGCCAGTCGGCGGCCTTCTCCGCCCTCGTCCTCGCGCAGCAACGCCGCTTCGACCTCGCGCGTGCCCGGTTCGGCCAGGGCGAGGACATCTACCTCAACGTCCTGCTCGCCCAACAGGACCTCTTCACCGCCCGCGTCCGTTCCATCGACAACACCTTCTCGCTCCTCGCCGGCCGCATCGCCCTGTTCAAGGGCCTGGGCGGCGGATGGCAGTGACCCGGTCCCCCGCTCCATGAAGCCTCCAATCCGCAATCTTCCACTCCTCGCCGCGACGCTCCTGACGGCCCTCGCCGCAGCATCCGCGGGATGTCGCCGCGACGGATCCGCGACGGCGACATTCGAAACGGTCGCCGCGAGCACCGGCCCGTTGCGCCAGCGGGTCACCGCTTCCGGCACCCTCGGCGCGCTGGTCTCGGTGGACGTGGGCGCGCAGGTCTCGGGAAAGGTCATCGCCCTGCACGCGGACTGGAATTCCCCGGTCAGGAAGGGCCAGGTCGTCGCGGAGATAGACCCCACGCTCTATCGCGCCCAACTGAACCAGGCCGAGGGCGAACTCGCCAACGCGAGGGCCACGCTGACGCTCAAGAGGCAGAACCTCGCCCGGAAGACCGCGCTGCTCCCGGTGAAGGCCGTGTCCCAGTTCGACGTGGACGTCGCCAGCGCCGAGGTGGCGCAGGCCGAGGCACAGCTCTCCATCCGCGAAGCCCATGTCGAAAGCGCCCGCGCGAACGTCGAGTTCTGCCGGATCACCGCGCCGGTCGACGGCATCGTCATCTCGCGCAGGGTCGACCCCGGACAGACGGTGATCGCCGCGATGACCGCGCCGCTGCTCTTCAACATCGCGCAGGACATCACCCGCATGAACATCAACGCCTCGGTGTCCGAGGCGGACATCGGGCTGGTCGCCGTGGGCCAGGAGGTCGAGTTCACCGTCGAGGCGTATCCCGACGAGACCTTCAAGGGTGTGGTCGTCCAGGTCCGCAAGTCGCCGGTCAGCTCGCAGAACGTGGTCACCTACGAGACCCTGATCACCGTGGAGAACCCGGGTGAACGGCTCTTCCCAGGCATGACCGCGGACGTGGCCATCCTGGTGGCCCAGACACCGGATGCCACGAAGGTGCCCAATGCGGCGCTCCGGTACTCGCCACCGCAGGAGGTCGAGATGGAGCAGGACAACCCGAAGGGTCTCCTCCGGAACCAACGCCTCCTCTACATCCCCGGCTCCCAGCCGGGCCGGCTCCGCCCCGTCGTCGTGCGGATCGGCATCTCCGACGGTGTCGAGACCGAGATCCTCGGCGGCGTGGCGGCGGGAACGCCCGTGGTCACGGCCACCCGAAGCGTTCCGACCGGCAAGGCCGGCCTGACCCCTCCGACTCCTCCGCCAGCACCATGACCGCGACACGATCCACATCAGCTGCGACGCCTTTCATCGAGCTTTCGCGGCTCTGCCGGACCTACGTCTCGGGCGAGGTGAAGGTCCACGCCGTCCGCGATGTCTCCCTCACGATCGGGCGCGGGGACTTCGTCGCCGTCATGGGATCCAGCGGCTCGGGCAAGTCGACGCTCATGAACACCCTGGGCTGCCTCGATCGTCCCACATCGGGTTCCTACCGGCTCGATGGCGTCGACGTGGACGGCCTCGACCGGTCCGCCTTGGCCCACTTCCGAAACCATCGCCTCGGCTTCGTGTTCCAGGGCTTCCATCTCCTTCCCAGGACCTCCGCCCTGGAGAACGTCGAACTGCCGCTTCTCTACCGCGTGCCCATGATCCCGGCCTCCACCCGGAGGTCGGAGGCGAGGAGCGCCCTCGAACGTGTGGGACTCGCGGAACGGCTGGACCACCACCCCAGCCAGCTGTCCGGCGGACAGCAGCAACGGGTCGCGATCGCGCGTGCCCTCGTCACCCAGCCCGATCTCATCCTGGCCGACGAACCGACCGGCAACCTCGACACCCGGACGAGCATCGAGGTCATGGCGCTGTTCCAGGATCTCAACGCCGCCGGCATCACGATCGTGATGGTCACCCACGAGCCGGACATCGCCGCGTTCTGCCACAGGACGATCCTCATGCGCGACGGACGCATCGTCAGCGACACCCGCCCTTCCGCCCACCGGGACGCACGCAGGGAACTCGCCGTGTTGCCGGTCGTCGAAGTCCCCACCGGCCCTTCGGAGCCCTGAGTCGAAGCACCATGAACACACTGGCCCAATTCTCCCCATCCCGGGTCTGGCTCACCGCCGGCATCGCATTCCGGGCCCTGGGTCGCAACACCCTGCGTTCCTTCCTCACCGCGCTGGGCATCATCATCGGGGTCTCCTCCGTGGTCGCGATGGCCGCCATCGGCGACGGAGCCCAGGCCAGCATCACCTCCAAGGTCGCCGCCCTCGGTCAGAACCTCCTCACCGTCTTCTCCGGGCCGCGGCGGAACGGCGGCGTCAATTCGGGGCTCGGTTCCTCGAGCACGCTGACGATCGCGGACGCCGACGCGTTGGTCCGCGAGATCCCGGGGATCGTCGCCATCAGTCCCGAGGTCACGACCCCGGCCCAGCTCGTCGCCAACGGCCGGAACTGGTCGTCCACCGTCGCCGGCGAGTCGCCGGGCTACCTCGCCATCCGGAACTGGCGTCTCGCCGCCGGCACGATGTTCACCGAACGGGAGGTCCGATCCGCCTCCCGCGTCGCCGTGATCGGCTCCAAGGCCTCCCACGAACTCTTCGGTCCGGTGAATCCCGTCGGCCAAACCGTTCGGATCCGGAACATCCCCTTCAGCGTCATCGGACTCCTCGAGAGCAAGGGCGCCGGAATCGGGGGACAGAACCAGGACGACCGCATCCTCGTGCCCTACACCACGGTCATGCGGAGAATCACCGGCGACCGCTACCTTCGCTCGATCAACATCCAGGTGCGGGATGCCGCCGACATGGAGACCGTGCAGGAACAGTCGGGCCTCCTCCTCCGCCAACGCCACCGGCTTGCCGCCGGCGAGGAGGACGACTTCAACATCTTCAACCAGAAGGAAGTCGCCGAGACCGTCGACTCGGTGACCTCCTCCATCAAGCTGCTCCTCGGCGCGGTGTCCGGGATCTCCCTGTTGGTCGGAGGCATCGGCATCATGAACATCATGCTGGTTTCCGTGACGGAACGGACCCGGGAGATCGGGCTGCGCATCGCCGTCGGGGCCCAACCCGCCGCGATCCGCCTCCAGTTCCTCCTGGAGGCGGTCGGCCTCAGCCTTTCGGGAGGGGTCGTCGGCGTCGTGCTGGGCGTCGTCGCCTCCCACCTCATCGGCCGCGTCGCAGGATTCGACATCTCCATCTCGCGCGGATCGGTCGCCCTCGCCTTCTGGGTGAGCTTCGCGACGGGCGCCTTCTTCGGGTTCTACCCGGCCAGGCGGGCCGCCGCCCTCGACCCCATCGAGGCGCTGCGCCACGAGTAGCCGGCCGGATGCTGGGCAAACCCGATCCCGGGTCCCGGTCGATGCGCCCGAGCCATCCGGAGGGCGCCCCGGTCTGCCGGCGATCCCATGACGATGGCCGGCGAGGAATTCTCTTGTGAATTCGTGACGCCGACCGCTTATCGCGGTCCGTGCGCCGTCGCATGACCCCTTCCCGGTTCCGGGCCCTTTCGGCTCCGGTCCTGGTCTTGGTCCTGTTCGTCCTCGGCCTCCTCCCCGCGCCGTCCTCTTCGGCCCGCGCGGACTCCTGGGAGGGCCTCACCAACCGCGGCGTCCTCCGCTGGGCCAACGATGCGGAGGGCGGTGCTCCCTACATCTTCCACCCCGCGGACGACGCCTCGAAACTCGTCGGCTTCGAGGTCGAGTTCGCCGAGGCGCTGTGCTCCCGCCTCGGGCTCCGCTCCGAGTTCGTCCAGTACAACTGGGCCAACCTGATCCCGGGCCTGCGACAGGGCGGGAATTTCGACATCGTCGTCGCCGCGCTCGAACGCACCCCGGAGAACCTCGGGCAGGTCGGCATGAGCCGTCCCTACTTCGTCTTCGGACAGCAGCTCGTCGCGCGCGCGGCCGACACCGGGATCACCTCGCTCGACGGCCTGCGCGGCCGGACCGTCGGCGTGCTCGGCGCGACCCTTTCACAACGGCTGGCCACCGAGGCCGGCGCGGAGGTGCGCGTCTACGACGAGAACGTGAACTACTTCCGCGACCTCGAGCTGGGCCGCATCGACGCCGTGCTCACCGACTCCCCGATCGCCGAGGTGAACCTCCGGGACCGTCCGCTGTTGCGCCGCGCCGGTCCGCCGTTCGCGTCGGGCTTCTACGCCGTGGCCGTGCCCGCTGGCGATACCCGCCTGCTCGAACGGATCGACGGGGCCATCCTGGATCTGTACCGCGACGGCACGCTCGAACGCATCTACCGCAAGCACGGGCTGTGGTCCGCGGAACAGGCGACCATCGGCACCTGGACGGACAGCGGGGAGGCCGCCAACCCCGTCACCCGCCCCGCCGGGGGATTCGCCCGATGGAACGTCTATCTCCCGATCCTGCTGCGCGCCGCGGTGACCACGGTCTGGGTGACCTGCGCGTCGATGGCGCTCGCCGTGGCCTGGGGGCTGGTACTCGCGGTGGGACGCGTCTACGGACCGGCCCCGGCCCGATGGTTCAGCATCGCGTACGTCGAGGTCTTCCGCGGGACGCCCCTGCTGTTGCAGCTCTACTTCATCTACTTCGGACTGGCCCAGCAGCTGGGTTGGAAGCTGTCGGCCGGCGCCGCGGCCGTCCTCACCCTCGGCCTGAACTACGCCGCCAACGAGGCGGAGAACTACCGCGCCGGACTCCAGGCCGTGCCGCGCGGCCAGACCGAGGCGGCCCTCGCCCTCGGCATGACGCCCTGGCTCACGTTCCGTCGGATCCTCCTGCCCCAGGCCCTGCGCATCAGCCTGCCCTCGGTCACCAACGACTTCATCGCCCTCTTCAAGGACTCCTCCATCGTGTCCGTCATCGGCCTGGTCGAGCTCACCAAGGAGTTCCTCATCCGCGCCCTCGACGCCGGCGACTACCTCGGGCTCGGCGTGATGACGGCCGCCATCTACTTCGCCATGGGCTGGGCCGCATCGGCCGCCGCCCGGGCGATCGAACGGAGGCTCCATCCATGATCCGCGTGCAGGGTCTCCACAAGCGGTTCGGCGACACCCGCGTGCTCGAGGGCGTCGACCACATGCAGAAGGCGGGCGAGGTCGCCGTGCTCATCGGCCCGAGCGGCTGCGGCAAGAGCACCTTCCTCCGCTGCCTGAACCAGCTCGAACAGGCCGACGCCGGCACGGTCGAGATCGACGGCCTGGTCGTCGGAGCCCGGGCCGACCGGAAGACCCGCACCGAGCTGCGTCGCCGCACCGGCATGGTCTTCCAGCAGTTCCACCTCTTTCCCCACCTCACCGTGCTCGGAAACGTCATCGAGGCGCCGGTGCACGTCGGCGGGATGTCCCGTGCCGACGCCACCGCCCTCGCCATGGAACTGCTCGCCAAGGTGGGGCTGGGCGACCGGGCCGGCTTCCACCCGGCCCAGCTTTCCGGCGGACAGCAGCAGCGCGTGGCCATCGCCCGGGCCTTGGCCATGCGGCCGCGGGTGTTGCTCTTCGACGAACCGACCAGCTCCCTCGACCCGCAGCTGCGGGGTGAGGTCCTGACGGTGCTCCGGGATCTGGCCGCGGAAGGGCGCACCATGCTGTTGGTCACCCATGAGATGGGTCTGGCCCGGGACATCGCCGACCAGGTGCTGTTCTTCGACGCCGGCAAGGTCGCCGAGTCCGGTCCGCCCGAGCAGGTCTTCGGGAATCCGGCCCACCCCCGCACACGGGAGTTCCTGCGGGGCACCCATTCGTGATTCCTGATCCCCGATTCCCGATTTCCAGCGGCAAGCAGCCGCGGCTGCCACGCTGCGGACTATTCCCCGTTCCCTGATTCCCGGTCCGGCGACGGGCCCCACGCGATGACGCCAGTTGTGCCTCCCTCCACTTGGGACCCAAGAAGCGGGTTTGGTTCCCTTCACTCGACCATTTGATTGTCAGGCACCTACGAAGTGCAAGTGACGAGACCGCGCCAAACTGGGCTGGCGGGAGTGAGCGCCTAGTCGCGCTCATGCTCCCGCAGGACCTCCTCGAGCTTCATGTTCCAGATCCGTTTCTGGGCGCCCATGGTTTCGAATGGAGTCTAAACCAAAAGAAGCAGAGTCGCCGTTGGGATATCTTGTCTTCCCCAAGGGCTGGGACCAGAGCCACCAGCCGTTGCGCCTACAGAAATAGGTCTTTGGACGCTTCTCGGCCAGGCTCCGGGCCCGACTCAGGCCCGGAGCCCCGGAACGGCAAGGCGATTTCCGCCCAGGTCAACCACCGCCCCTGCCCCGGATCTCTCGCAGTGGATGTCATCAGGCGCGAGTGACCTCCACATGACTCACCCGAAACCAGATGGCGTAGAGCGCGGGCAGGAAGGCCAGCGTCAACACCGTTCCGACGGCTGTGCCTCCGATCAGCACATAGGCCATAGAGCCCCAGAACACGGAATGCGTGAGCGGAGTGAACGCCAGCACGGCGGCCAGCGCGGTCAGGATGACGGGGCGCGACCGTTGGACGGTGGCCTCGATGATCGCGTGATAGGGATCAAGACCTTCCTCTTGGTTGGAATGAATCTGGCCGATCAAGATGAGGGTGTTTCGCATCAGGATTCCCGACAGGCCGATCAGGCCGAGGATGGCGTTGAATCCGAAAGGCTGATGAAAGATCAGCAACGTCGGCACTGCACCGATCAGTCCAAGCGGGCCAGTCAGCATCACCATCCACATGGCCGAGAAGGAGCGCACCTGAAGGATGATGACTGCCAGCATGAGCAGGATCATGAGCGGGAAAAGCGGCAGGAGCGCTGAGTTGGCTTTCGTTGCCTCCTCAATGGAGCCCGCCATCTCGATGCGGTAGCTTTCCGGCAGCGACTCCCTCAGCGGGGCGAGTTTGGCCCAAATCGCGGAAGAGACATCCGGCGGTTGGGTGGATTCAACATTGTCGCCGCGCACCGTCATGGTGGGAACGCGGTCGCGCCGTTTGATGAGCGGATCTTCCGATTGAATCTCAATGCGTCCGATCTGGCTCAACGGAATCGCTTTTCCATCCCGGGTCAACAGTGTGAAGTTTTCCAGCTTGGTTGGATCGAGTCGCTCCGGCCCGGCACTTCTTGCGACCAGATTGACCGTCCGAATGTTCTCACGAACCTGGGTGATGGTTTGACCGTTCAGGAGAAACTGCAGTTGCTGCGCGGCCTCTGCGGGAGAAAGCCCGATGAGTTGCAATCGCTCCTGATCCAGAACGAAGTGCAACTTGGGAACCCGCTCACCCCAATCCACGTTCACGGTGCGCATATTGGGATCCTTGCGCATGACTTCTTCGACGTTTCGGGCGATCTCCCGGACCTTTTCCGGATCCGACCCCATCACGCGAAAAGCAACGGGGAAAGGAGAGTAGGGCCCAAAGATCAACTGCGCCGCGCGAACCCGCGCTTCCGGAGCAAGGCCATCCGCCGCCGCCTGACGCAGTCGCAGTTTGAGACGATCTCTTGCCCCCGCATCCGGGGTCAGAACCACGATCTTCGCAAAGGAGGGATCGGGCAGTTCGGGGTTGTAGGAAAAGAAGAACCGTGGTGCACCCGCCCCGATATAGGCGGTCACGATCTTCGCTTCGGGTTGTTCCGACAGCCAGTGCTCGATCTTCTTGGTCGCTGCGCTCGTCGTCTCGATGCTCGTTCCCAACGGAAGCTGAACTTCCACCAACAATTCAGGTCGGTCGGAGTTCGGGAAAAACTGCTTCTTCACGATCACCATGCCTCCGCCTGTCAGCAGAAACGCACCCACGACAATTCCCGCCACGGTGAACTTCTTCCGCACGCACCAGATGATGAGACGGCGCAGCCGTTCGTAGCCCGGGGTGGAATAGATTCCCGCATGACCACCGTTCACGGTCTTGATCTCCGGCAGCAGCTTTACGCCGAGATACGGCGTGAAAATCACCGCAACGATCCAGGAGGCAATCAA
>JAIXUV010000148.1 GCA_027483345.1 Verrucomicrobiales bacterium
CCGATGCCTGGGCCGGTCTGGTCCCGGTTCCGTTGCATCCCGTCAAGGAGCGGGAACGCGAGTTCAACCAGGCCGAGATCCTCGGCCGACCCCTGGCCCGCGCGTTGGGCATTCCGATGGAGCGCCGACTGGTCCGACGCACGCTTCCCACGGTCACCCAGACCCGACTTTCCCGGGAGGAGCGCGCAGAGAACATGCTGGACGCTTTCCAGCCTCACCCATCGGCTCGGAGGATCCAAGGCGACTGGATTGTGGTGGACGATGTCTTCACCACCGGGGCGACCTCCGGGGCCGTGGCGAGGGTGCTGCTGGGACTCGGAGCCCGGAAGGTGGTGGTCTGGTCGGTTGCCCGCGCCACCCTCGAGGGCGGTCAACTTCCGGAGGACACGTCGGAGACCGCTGCAGATTGACCGTTCTGGCAAATGCCATCGGCTGCGGTCGACGACAGGAGACGAGCCGGCTTCAACCGCCCGTCGACAGGTCCTCGTCGCTGGAAGCGGGAGGAGGCACGCTGGCCTTGGTCGAGAATACCTCGAATCCTGTGATCTCCTCCGGCCATGGACTGTCGTCGTCCATGAAGGCGATCAGATGGGACATCCATCCGGATTCATCCAGATGCAGGGTGAAGGCTGCGGGAGAACGGTGTCCCACGAGCTTTGCGTAGGTGTATCCGCCGACCGTGGTGTTCCTCTGGGCGGGCAGGGCGCCGGGCAGCACGGTGAAATAGCTGATCTGGTGGGGGCCGTAGAATTCCCGTCGGATCAATCCGGCACAGGCCAACTGCGACGCGAGGGCGGCGTCCGGCTCGCAACGCAGCATGTGCGTGAGAACGGCGCGCTCCATTCGGTCGAGCAGCTTCGGATCGGTCTTCTGCCCCATGTAAAAGGCCATCGTATTCGGAACCGCCTGGGCTCTCCTCCCTGGGTCAGAGCCGCTTCGGCTTGGGTCCGTTCTTTGTATCTTCGACCGTCCAGCCCTTGGACTTGAGTTCGTCCCGCAACGCATCCGCCCGGGCGAAGTCCTTGGCCTTCTTGGCGGCCGTTCGGGCCTCCACCATCTGAAGCACCTCCGCGGGAACGGCTTCCGACGGCTTCCGACCGAGTCCCAACACCGAGTCGGCCCGTTCCCATCCTGCCAGCTCCGAGGCGGCCGCGCTGGGCGTCAATCGCCCGGTCGCGAGAGCGGCATTGATGTCTCGGGTCCAGTCGAAGACGGCTGCCCATGCCTTGGAGACGTTCAGGTCTTCGTCCAGCGCCTCGGTGATCGCCGCCGGGAGCTTGGAAATCCCATCCGGCACGCCTCCGGCGGCCAGCTCGGTGAGACGCTCGAGCAGGGAGTCGATCCGCCCCAAAGCCGAACGCGCACCTTCAAGTCCTTCCTGGGTGAAGTTGAAGGTCTCGCGGTAGTGCGCGCTGAGCAGTAGGAAGCGGATTTCGCGTCCCAGGTAGCCCCGCGCGGTGAGGTCGCGGACGGTGAAGAAGTTGCCCAGGGACTTGGCCATCTTCTTCCCGTCGACCAGGAGGTGCGCCGCATGGAGCCAATGCTTCACGAACGGGCGACCCGGTGCCTGCAGGGCGGAGCCTTCGCTCTGGGCGATCTCGTCCTCGTGATGGGGGAAGGCGAGATCCTCGCCGCCCAGGTGCAGATCGAAGCTGGGGCCCAGCAGGGCCATGCTCATGGCGGAACACTCGATGTGCCAGCCGGGCCGCCCTGGACCCCAGGGACTGTCCCAGGCGACATCCCCGTCCTCAGGCACCCGGGCCTTCCAGAGGGCGAAGTCCGCCGCGTTCTCCTTGTCGTATTCGTCGCCGGTGACCCGTTCCGTCCGCCGTTGGGCCTCGGGATCCAGGTTGACCAACTGCCCGTACCGGCATCCGCATCCACGGTACTTGTCGATGCTGAAGTAAACCGAGCCATCCGCCGCACGGTAGGCGATGCCCCGCTCCTCCAGTCGACGGATCAGCTCGATGATGTGGGGGATGAAGGCCGTCGCACGAGGTAGGTCGTCGGGAACCAAGGCTCCCAGGATGGCGAGATCTTCTAGGAATGCTTGGGTGTAGCGCCCGGTGAATTCGGCGAGGCTCTGCCCGGATTCCCGGACCCGCTTGATGATCTTGTCCTCTACGTCGGTGATGTTCATCACCGCGCGGACCTTGTATCCGCGGAAGACGAGGTAGCGGCGCACCAGGTCGGAGAAGAGGAAGGTCCGGAAGTTCCCGATGTGGCCGAAGTCGTAAACCGTCGGTCCGCAGCAGTACATCCCCACGGACCTGGCTTCGGGGTCGAACGGAACGAACTCCTCCACTTGTCGGTGGAGCGTGTTGAACAGGCGAAGACCCATGCGAGGCCGCCAAGCGTAGAGGGTTCCGACAAAAAGAAAAGCGGCGCGGCCTTCGGGGGGCAGCGCCGCTTTTGGAAGAGAAGGGCCTACTTGACCATGTTGACCAGTGGCGCCAGGCCCTGGATGCGGACCTCGAGTCGATCCCCGGACTCGATCGGCCCCACGCCGCTCGGAGTGCCGGTCAGGATCACGTCGCCGGGCAGCAGGGTCATGTTCACCGAGATGAAGCTCACCAGGTGGAAGCAGTTGAAGATCATCTGGCTGGTGTTGCCGTTCTGCCGGAGCTGCCCGTTCTGGAAGAGCTGGATGCTCAGGTCATGCGGATCGATCTTCGTCTCCACATACGGTCCGAGAGGGGTGAACGTGTCGAAGGACTTCGACCGGGCGAACTGGCTTTCGCTGTTCTGGATCGTGCGGTCGGTCACGTCTTGGGCCGCGGTGTAGCCGAAGATGTATCGGGCCGCGGCCGCCGGCGTGACGTTGCGCATGCGGCGGCCGATGACGATGGCCAGCTCGGCTTCGAAGTCGTTCCGGTGGGTGGAGAATGGGATTTCGATCTTGGCGCCGTCCGGAATGAGGGAGGTCGGCGCCTTGAGCCAGAACAGCGGCTCCTTCGGAAGCGCCTTGCCGGCTTCCCTCGCGTGGTCCGCGTAGTTGAGTCCCACCGCGATGATCTTCGACGGTTGGACCGGCGTCAGCGTCTTCACTCCCTTGAGCGGAGTCGGCTTCTTGTCGAAGGAGGGCGATCCGAACACATCGCCCTGAAGCTTGAAGATCTCCCCGTCCACCACCTTGGCGTAGAAGATCTCGTCGCCCTTTTGGAACCGCCCAATGGCTGCCATACGTGGGCAAGGTTGTAACACCCCGACCGTCGTTGTCGCAAGGCAAAGACTCAAACGGCGTCAAGTCTGTTTTATCATGCCCATGTCGCCGGATAAAACGCAGTCATCGCGTGGACCGCATGACACGACCGTCGGAACCCGGCGTGCGGAAACGGAAAACGCCCAGGCCGGAGGAGCCGGCCTGGGCGTCGCAATCGGGTTCCGGTATCCGCCGGCTCAGCAGCGACGACGGATGGCGACGGCGATCGCGCCGAGGCCGAAGATCCCGAGCGCCCAGGTCGAGGGCTCGGGCACCGCGCCGACGGGGAGGACGTCCAAGGTCACCGCGTCGAGGCTCAGGTGCTCGCCGGTCGCCAGGAAGCTAACGTTGAAGGCGGTGACGGTCGGATCGTTGATCGTCCAGTTGTAGCCGAGCGAGATGTTCTGGCCGGGGAAGCCCTGGGAGGGGACGGCGGCCAGCACGAAGGGGTTGGCGCCGACCGAGACCGGTCCGCTGCCGGTGGTGTAGTTGAGACGCAGCCCGGCGTAGTTCATCTCGGTGCCCAGAGTGCGGATCTGGAGAAAGACCTCGCCGACCGGATTGAGGCTGCTGTAGTCGATCCGGACGTTGGCGGCGCCGCCGATGCCGACGTAGATGTTGCCGCTGCCGAGCACCGCGCCCACCGGGTCGAGTTGGGTTATCGAGGCGCGGGTGCCGGTGTTCGATCCGGGGAGGTCCGGCTGGTTGGCCGTGGCGGATCCGCTGGTGAAGCGATCCCAACCGGCGACGTCGGTGCCGGGTACGCCCCGGAAGTAGGGAGCGTAGAATCCGTTGGTGGCGGCCGTGGCCGCAGTGGTCAGGACGCCGGCTGTCATGCCGGCAACGATCGCGTTTCTCAGGTTCATCGTGATGTCGAGTGTGTGCCGCAGGCTGACCCCGGGCTGCCGGGGAATTGCCAAATTCTGGTGGGATGTTGTCTCCCCAGGAACGGTCAGCTTACTGGAGAAAACCGGTCCGGCAACGGTGAAGGACCGGTTTGGGATCCGGCGAATCCTTCGGATCAGCGGGCTTGATTCCCACCCCCATCGCGTCGGCGGGGGATGCCGATGATGTCCAGGGCCGCCTGCTGGAGGACCATCGCCTCGTCGAGGTCGGATCCGACCAGCTTGCGGTTGGCGTCGAGCAGCGTGCCCATGGCCTCGACGAGTTCCTCGATCCGGTAGTTTCCCGCCTGCTTCATCGCCTGGAACAGGACGAATGGATGGCCGGCCAACGGGTTGAACCGACGGTCCGAGGGCAGCGCCGATGCTGGAACCCGTTCCAGCTGGGCCTTGAAGGTGTTGTAGTCGCGCGCCGGCTTCAGGACCCCCAACCGCATCAGCTCCTGCAGCAACAGCAGCGTGCGGATCTTCGAGATCAATCCGTAGAGCAGGCCGATCTCGGACTTCTTCTTGTCCGCCCCGGTCCGGATCTCCCAAAGCTCCTCGTCCAGCACCTTCAGCAGCTTCGGCAGATCGCGATCCCCCAACGCCTCCGAAAGGGCGAAGGCTCGGGCGTGCTTCTGGCGCGAGACGATCTTGGCGACGTCCGCAACGCCGATGGCCGGGCGTCCTTCGGTGTACAGGATCAGCTTCTCCACTTCCGAGGCCATGAGCCGGAGGTTGGGGCCGGTCCGGCTGACCAGGTCGGACAAGGCCGCGTCGTCGATCTCGCGGCCCGCTTCCCGCAGCAGCCGCAACGCCTCGGACTCCACCTTCACCGCCCAGTCCTTGTCGTCCTGCGAAAGCGCCGAGAAGTTCTCCACCGTCCCCATCTTCTCCAGCGTCTTGTAGAAGACCCTCCGCTTGTCGGGTTTCCCGGAGGAGATGAGCAGGCGGACCCCTTCCCATCGGAAGTTCTTGAGCGTCTCCGCCATGTCCGCCAAGGCCCCGGTCACCGCCGCCGAGCCGCCGGTGCGGTCTTCGCCGAGGAAGGTGCAGTTCTGGAACCACACGACCTTGGCGCCACCGAAGAAGGGCAGGGTGTTGAGGGCCTCGTTCAGGCGGCCCAGCTTCTGCAGCGCCTCCGAGGAGTTCATCGCGGTGCCGTCGACGACCTCGTGGTCCATGCCACCCAGTTCCGTGCACCAGGCGTCGTAGACCTTCTTAGCCCGCTGTTTGACCGTGAAGTCGTCGTCGCCGCAGACGAGGACGACCGGCGCGGCGGTGGTGGTTGCTTTGGCCATCGGGATCGGCGTCGATGCGGACCGGTCTTCAGGTTTCCGGCTCGATCGAACCGCCGTCGTCGGGATCCGGCAGGTGCTCGCTCATGTCCTCCAGTTCCACGAACAGGCTGCGGGAGACGTAGACCGGGCGCTTGAGCGCGGTGGCGAGGGCGAGGCAATCGCTGGGGCGCGCGTCGAGTTCGACCAGCTTGGTCCCGAGCTCGTTCTGTTGGCGCAGGATGAGCCGGGCGAAGTAGGTGGAGTTCTTGAGGTTGGTGATGACCACCCGTTCGAGCTGGATGCCGAAGCCCTGGAAGACATGGGCCATCAGGTCGTGGGTGAGCGGGCGATCCTTCGGCGTGCCGCGCAAGGCCATGCCGATCACCACCCCCATGCTCTGTTCGACCTGGATGACGAACACCTTCTCGTCGTTCCCGATGAACAGCGCGCAACCGCTGTTCGCGGGCAGGATACCCCGGATCTTCACCGGGACGACGTCGTTCGCCATGGGCGGAGGATAGAAATCCAACGCCCCGGAACGCAAGGAAGGGCGCCGGAACCACGGTACGCCGGAATCGCCTTGTTTCGGTTCACCGGGAATCCTGGGGCATCGAGTCTGCGGCCGTTGGCGCCGGTCGGACCGCCAGCCACGTCGCGCCCAGCAGCACCGCGCCTCCCAGCCATTCCGTCCCGGAAAGGTGTTCATCGAAGCACAGGATGCCGCCGATCGCGGTGACCAGGGGCAGCAGCATCTGGATCGAGGAGCCCCGGGCCACGGGAAGGAGATGGAATCCGTGGGTCATGGTGATCTGCGCGACCGCCACCACGGCGGACGCCGCGACCAGGCCGACGTGGGCCTTCCAAGGCAGCCCGGCGACCTTTCCGACGCCCATCGGGATGGCGACGATCCACGACCACAGGCATTGAGAAGCGAAGACGGTCGAGGCGTGTTCGCGGTTCCTGAGGAGACGGATGATCACGACGGCAACGCCGGCCACCACGGCGCCCAGTAGGCCGATGACCTCATGGCGGGAAAAGCGTCCTGCGAAGACGGCTTCGCCGAAGAAGACCGACAGGCCTCCGAACGCGACCAGCATCCATCCGAACTGTCCCCAGCGCAGCGGTTCCCCCAGCCACACAGCCGCAATGACCGCCCCGAAGAGGGGGTAGGTCATGTTGAGGATCACCGCGCGTCCTGCGCCGAGATGCTCGATGGTGAGGTAGAAGGTGACGATGCCCACGGAGCCGACGAGGCCGCGGGCGAGCACCCAAGGTTGGCGCAACAGGTTGCGGGGCTCGAAGCCCCTTCCTCGGTAGACCAGCCACACGAGTCCACCGCCGACGAGGCCGCGGTACAATGAGGCCACCCATCCGTCCGCGGCGGGTGCGGTGATGGAAACGGCGCGGAGGATCAGCACGTTGGCCGCGAAGAAGACGATCGACACCAACATCAGCAGGATGCCGCGTCGTTCGGGGTTGGAATCGTTGGGGTCCATGGCTCGTTCGTCTGGGATCCGGAGCCGGCGGCGGAGAGGGATCGAACCGTGGAGGTCGGATTCCGGACGCCGTTGCGGCTTCCGGAAGGTTCGTCCTGAGGTTCAGGCCCGCCGACCGGAAAGCGCCGCACGACGCCAAATGGCGCCATCACGAAGGCCTACCGGAATCAGGACGAGGAACCGCAACACGGGGCGATCCTATCGGGAACGCCTCGTCTGTCGATGCCGGCGATGGCGGCGGGACGCGGCGACAACCCGGCGAAGTTCCGCTTTGGCTCCGGGTGCATTCTGCCGATGCCCTCCGCCATGGAGTCTCCCAATCCGGAGATCGCTCCGATGATCGATGGGATCGTCCGGGATGTGATCTCCACCATGACCCGGATCCCCATCGCTCGGAGCGAGCTGGATCCGACGCCGCACTCCTTCGGGGTCAACGGACTGGCCGGCGTGGTGGGCTTGGCCGGCTCACTCGCGGCGAACGTCCATCTGGTGCTCTCCCAAGCCACGTCCCATCGCCTGGTGTCCGGGATGATCGGCATGGATGACCTGAGCGACTCGGATGTGCGCGACGGAATCGGCGAGTTCACCAACATGATCGCCGGCGGACTCAAGAACCGTCTGGACGCCAAGGGCTTTCGTCTTCGCCTGACCGTGCCGACGCTGCTGCGTGGCGAGGATGTGCAGGTCACGGCCAAGGGCTTCACTTTCGGTTCCACCAACCTCATCTGGCTGGAAGGCGATCCGGAACCCCTGCGTGTGGCGGTCTTCGCGAAGATGGAAGCCCAGTGAACCGCAGGTTGCGGTCTTTGGAGTTTGTGGCGCTTGGGGAACGGCTTGCCGTTCGGGCGTTCCCCGGCGATTTTGCGTCGGATTCCCCGGAGCCGCAGTGGCGGTCCTGGGGTCCAAAGACATCCATGCGCTACATCGAGCCCCACGGACACATGGTCAGCCGGACCACGGACGACTACATCGACATGGTGACCGCCGGCTGTGCCGCGGTGTGTGAGCCGGCGTTCTGGGCCGGGTTCGACCGTTCCTCCTCCGACGGCTTCCGCGACTACTTCCGGCAGTTGACCGAATACGAGCCGGCCCGGGCCGCGAAGTATGGTCTGCCGCACTACTGCTGGCTGTGCATCAACCCGAAGGAATCGGAGGACGTGAAGCTGGCCGAGGACGTCCTGGCGGTGATCCCCGAGTTCCTCGGTGCGAAGAACGTCCTGGGAATCGGCGAGATCGGTCTGAACAAGAACACCCGCAATGAACTGCAGGTGCTGGAGATGCACATCGATCTCGCAGCGCGGAACGACCGGCTGATCCTCGTCCACACGCCGCATCTGGAGGACAAGCTCAAGGGCACCCGACTGATCCTGGACGCGTTGCGTGCCGATTCGCGCATCCGCCCGGAGCGGGTCCTGATCGACCATGTGGAGGAACACACGGTGAAGCTCGTGCTCGACCGCGGACACTGGGCGGGCATGACGTTGTACCCGATCAGCAAGTGCACGCCAGCCCGTGCGGTGGACATCCTCGACATGTACGGATCCGAGCGCCTTTGGATGAACTCCGCCTGCGACTGGGGCGAGAGCGTCCCGCTGGCCATCCCGAAGACGGCCCTCGAGATGCGCCGGCGTGGATGGTCTGCCGAAGCGATCGACCGGGTCATCTACCAGAACCCGGTCCGCTTCCTGAGCCAAGCCCCGCAGTTCCGTCTGCCTTAGGCGGAACGATGCAGAAGGGATTGTCCGGCAAAGCCGCTGGGGAAAGGGAGAAAGCCGATGGATTCCCGTCGCTGAACCGTACCCCGAGGGATGACCGCGGTTTCGAACCGGAATCCCCCACCCCCGTTGGCGTCTTTGCGGGCCTGCGTGAGGTCGGTCTTCGCTCCATCTGAGTCGTTCCGGCCTGAGACGCAGAACCTTGGCCCGCGGCCCATTGCCGCCACCCGACGTCGCGATCCCACTTGGGCACTCGGATCCGACGGAGACTGGGCAAGCCAGGCCTGACGGTGCGGTGATTCGGCCTGATCCAGACCTTCCATTCGTTGTTCCGTCCTTCGCTCCCGATCGGCGACAACGTCTTTCGTAACGTTCACCTTCTTGACTCCCCCCGTGCCCGAAGTCGTCACTCAGCGTCTGGGCATTGGTTGCCCATTATTGGTAATGGGGCGCACTTATGGGGGACGACACACGAAGCCATTGGCTGAGCCGGAGTCTGCTGCTGGGGTGGCTCCTCTGTTGGACGGGATTGGCGGCGGAGCCATCGGGCTACTACTCGGGTACCAATGGGCTCGCGGGAGTCGAATTGAAGGAACGTCTGCATCGGATCATCCGGAACCACGTGGTCATTCCCTATTCCTCCGGTTCGCGATTCGACACCTCGGACGCCTTGGCGGAATTGGATGCCGATCCCGTCGACACCAACCGGGTCCGGCTGGTCTACAGCTCGGCCACACTGCCCCGCTCGCAGTTCGGAGACGCCGGCGGCTGGAACCGTGAGCATGTCTGGCCCAACAGCTATGGCATCGACTCGACCGGTCCCGCCTATTCCGATCTGCATCATCTCTTCGCCTGCGACGCCAACGTCAACAGCAGCCGCGGCAACAAGTTCTACGACCGCAGTTGGGCTCCCGACGGGAGTTTCCGTGAACCGGCGCATGAAAGCGCGGTGGGAAGTTCGACGGACCGGGACTCCTGGCAGCCTCCGGTCGGCCAGCGTGGCGATTTGGCGAGGGCGCTGCTCTACATGGACCTGCGCTATGCGGGAGGCGTCGCCGGGGAATTGGATCTGGAACTGACGGACGACCTGGCCCTGGTGACGTCGGAGGGCCGGTACATGGGCCGTCTGACGACGCTGCTGTGCTGGCATCTGTCGGATCCGGTGGACGATCGGGAGCGGCGGCGCAACGACCGGGTGTTCGCGCTGCAGGGCAACCGGAATCCGTTCGTGGACCACCCGGAGTTCGTTCCCCTCATCCATGGGGATCCCTCCCGCATCCAACCCCTCTGGAGCTATGTGGAGGTCGAGATCCGGTGGCCTTCCGTGCTGGACTGGCAACTGTGGGAATCGGCTGGGCTGCAGGAGTGGGTGCGCGTCGGCCAAGGGGTCACCGCCGGGAAGTGGGAGAACACGGTGCGGTTCGAATTCAACCGGCCGATGGTCGTTTGGCGGCTGCGGTAAAACCAATTGATATCGCCGGGACGGTATCATGAAGAATCGGAAACAACGCCGTTTCTGTAACAGAAAGGAAACGACTGTAACGTAAAAGTTACTCAAATTCTTATCTCCGTCCTTGAAGTAGATTGGGGTTCTAAAAATAATTAACAGAATAGAGGGCTTTCTAAAATATGAAAAACATTCTCATCCTAGGTGTGGTTGCCAGCGTAGTTTCTAGTTCTTCCTTTGGTCAGGTGGTCGCTGTTGGAGATTTGTCGATCATTGGATTCAACTCCAATACGCCTGATAACTTTGCGTTTGTTCCTTGGGTCAATGTGCCTAACGACTCGTATATCAAATTCACGGATAACGGGTTTCTTTCGACTGGTTCAGCGAATGCAGCCAGCAACGCGCGAGGTGGTGAGAATTTCGTGATTTGGCGCAATTCAACGGGTTCGACTATTACTGCAGGCACGGTGATTTCAATTGAATCATTAGTTGCATCTTCTGGGACGGCATCGGCTGGAGCTGCATCCGGATTGAGTGGAATCTCGAATGGTGGAGATCAGTTGTTTGCGTATGTCGGCGCCTCTACGTCCGGGGCCAATCCAGGGTTTTCGGCGAACACCAACCCAACAACCTTCAATGAAACGATGATCTTCGGTTTGAACTTCGGCTCGTCGTTTCTGGCTTCTGGGACGCCAACATCCAATACATCGTACCTTCCGTCAGAACTTTCTGTTGCTAACGGTTCGATTGCTCTCTCCACAGCTAGCACGTCCCGCGGTCAGTACACCGGCGACAGGACGTCTCAGACATCCTTGGACGCTTATCGGACCTTGGTAAACAATCCAGCGAATTGGACGACGGCTACCGGCGCGGGAACCATCACCTTGGATTTGACTTCCTTCGCTGCCGTTCCCGAGCCCTCCGAGTACGCTGCGCTGACCGGTGCCGGCTTGGTCGTTTTCGCCCTCTGGCGCCGTCGCGCGGCCCGCAAGGCCTGATCTTTCCCGACTTCTTTCCAAAAGGGCCGCCGGCATCCCCGGCGGCCCTTTCTGTTTTCCGGTGGGCGAACTTCATTCCAGGTGCGGCTTCAAAAGGTCGGAAGTCAGGTTCCGCAACCGACTGATTCTTGAGACCGGTTCTCCTTTTCAGTTCCTGGGAAAGCCACCTCTGGTGCCGTCCGTGGATTCTCGGTCGGAAAGCTAAGGATACTTCATCAACGCCAATGGCATCAGGGAAAACCGGTGGGTCGGCCGCCGAGGATTGGGCCGCAGCCGCTCCGGAATGTGAGGTTGCGGAACGCCAACAGCGAGAAGGGGAAGCGGTCGATCGTCCCGAGGCAGATCCCGTCCCGAACCGCGGCCCGATCCTCAGCGGACCATCAAGGTCCCCGGTGAATCATTCGACTTCTTCCGCCAAGACGGCAGCCCGCTGTCGATGTTCCTGGAAGCTCAAGGGAATCAGGCCCGGAGCTATCCATTCCTTACAGGCGGAATCCCCGATGCTTGGGATGCGAAACGAGGTCTGCCTCTCCAAGGCGGACTCAAGGCCGAGGAGTCGTGCGGATCACTTGGCGCCGGCGGGCTTGGTCGATGCCGGAGCCGGAGCCGCGGGCGAGGCGGGGACGGCCGGTTGGGCCGATCCCTTCGACTTCGCCTTGGCGGCGTCCACAGCGGGCGGTGCCGGGTTCTCCACGAGCCATTTCTTCGCGTCGGAGTTGTCTCCCTTCGCGGCCAGTTCCATCAGCCTGCGGGCTTCCTTGGGATCGAGCGCCACACCGCGGCCCTCTTCGTGACGCTTCCCAAGCTCGAAGGCCGCGCTGGGGGAGCCGTCGGCGACCCGCTGCTTCAGGAAGTCGACCACCCGCTTCTCGGTCTCTGCTGCTTCTTGTTCACGCTTCTTCTTCTCGGCGGCGGCGGCGGCCGGACTGGGCGGCGGAGCGGGAACGGTACCCGGCGCCGGGGCACCTCCGGAGCCCGACCGGTTGGGAGCCGTCTGAGGGGCGTAGGGATTGCCGCCGGTCGCACGGTCGAGCGAGCGCTTGATGCGCCCGATGGACTGGGCTTCGGCGGCGATGGCGAACAGGCCCAGGCAGGCCATCAGCAGGAGGGGCTTCCGGTTCATGGGACGTCTGGAACCTAGCCCCTCCATTGGCGGTTGGAAGCCGCCGTTTCCGCAATCGTCCATCGAAGGGGGAGGGGGCCTCACGCCAAGGCGCCAAGCCGCCAAGGGGAGGGAGGGGAACCTTGGCTTGCGGTCTCGGCTCCCGATCCCGCTTTCCTTGGCGACTTTGCGTATTTGCGTGAGTTCCCCTCCGCTCCCATCGAGTGGATCAGAGGATGTTCGCGGCGAGTTCCGCCAGGTCGCTGCGTTCGCCACGCTGGAGCTCGATATGTGCGGCGAGCGACTGTTCCCGGAAGCGGCTGATGATGTAGTTGAATCCGTTGGAGGCCACGTCGACGTACGGATTGTCGATCTGGTACGGATCGCCGGTGAGGACGAGCTTCGTGCCATGGCCGACCCGGGTGAGGATCGTCTTGGCCTCGAGCGGGGTCAGGTTCTGGGCTTCGTCCACGATCATGAACTGGTGGGCGATGCTGCGTCCGCGGATGTAGCTCAGCGCCTCCACCACGATCGTGCCGCTGCGCAGCATGTCGCCGGTCCGCCGATGGTCGTGACCCATGTTCAGGTCGCCGAGCATCTCCAGCGCGTCGTGGATGGGCTGCATCCACGGGGAGAGCTTCTCGTCGAGTGATCCCGGCAGGAAGCCGAGTTCCTTGCCCATGGAAATGGTCGGTCGGGCCACCACGAGGCGGCGGAATTCGCGGTCGTTGACCGTGCGCTTCAGGCCGGCGGCCAAGGCCAGGAGGGTTTTTCCGGTGCCCGCCTTGCCCATCAGCGTCACCAGCTTCACGCGCTCGTCGAGCAGGGCGTCGAGCGCGAAGTGCTGCTCGCGGTTCTTCGGCTTGATGCCCCAGACGTTCTGGCAGTCCTGCAGCGGGATCAGCTTCCGGCCGGTGGCGTCCACCTTGCACAGGACGGTCCGCTTCAGGTTCCCCTCCTCGGCCACGGTGCAGTACTCGTTCGGATACCGGACCGGTCCCACGGGAAGGGCGACCTCTCCGTTGAACTTCAGCTCGGAGATCTTTCCCGCCGGCAGGATCACCTCGAACATCCCGGTGTAGAGGTCCTTGAGGTTGACCTGGTCGGTCTCGTAGTCCTCGGCGTCGAGGCCCTGCACGTCGGCCTTGAGGCGGAGGTTGATGTCCTTGGTGACGAGGATGGTCGGGTGCCTCCGGTCGGCCGCCTGGATGGCCAGAGCCTGGGCGAGGATCCGGTTGTCCATGGAACCGGCCGCGGCGGCGAGGATGCCGGCCTTCGAACCGGACTGGAACAGGATCTGGAGGCGGCCACCGTTCGCGAGCGGCACGCCCTTGCTGAGGTTGCCCTCCTTGCGCAGCGCGTCGAGCCGGCGGGAAACCGTCCGGGCGTTCTGCCCGCGTTCGCTGGTCTCCCGCTTGAACTTGTCGATTTCCTCGATGACTTCGATGGGGATCAGGACCGTGTTGTCCTGGAAGTTGAGCAGCGCGTTCGGGTCGTGGAGGAGGACGTTCGTGTCCAGGACGTAGTTCTTGACTCGGGTCGCGGTCGGGGGAGCGGAGGCGTCTCCTGAACCCTCCGGCGGCGGTGCTTCAGGCCGGGTTCTGCGTGGCGTTTTTGCGGCCTTTTTGAGGTCCGCAGCGGAAGAGTCCAACGCGGTGTCAAGCACGGTGCGAGTGATGCGTCGCCGTCGATTCCGGCACAAGCCCAATTGTGAATAACTTGGTGATAATTCCGTGACCTGAATTGCCGCGTTTCGCCGGGCTGAAACAAGGCTGGAATCGGGAGCGATTCGGTCGTCGATTCAAGACTCTGTGCTGGTGGCTTTTGGGCGTCCCGGCGTCGCGGACTGCCCTGCCGAAAGCCGATGGGAAGACGATCCGGTCACCGCGCCGTCACGGTCGCAGTCGGTGCCTGGAACCGGATCGGCGCCGCGGTTCCGGTGCCGTTGTTGGATCCGCGGCGGTAGCCGGCGAGGTCGAGTGTCACCTGGCCGTATCCGGCGGCGCGCATCCCGGTGTCGATGCGTTCGCGGACCCCGGCTTCCAGCAGGCGGGGGAATTCCGAGGTGCCGACCTCGATGCGGGCGAGGTGGCCGCCAAGCGTGCCGCCCAGTTGATGATGCCGGACCCGGACGTCATGGAATCCGAGGTCGCGCAGGAGGTACTCCGCCTGCTCGACCATCCGGAGCTTCTCGGGCGTTACCGGCTCGCCGGTCGGGATGCGCGAGCTGAGGCAGGCGAGTTGGGGCTTGTCCGCCGTCGGAAGGCCGAGCCGGGCGCTGAGGGTGCGGATCTCGGCCTTGGTCAGTCCGGCCTCCTTGAGCGGGGCACGCACCTGGAACTCGCCGGCGGCCCGGGCTCCGGGCCGGTGGTCGCCGACGTCGCTCGCGTTCTCACCGTAGGCGATCACGGCGAATCCCAGCGAACGGGCCAGCGGCTCGAGCTCGGTGAAGAGCGCGTGCTTGCAGAAGTAGCAGCGGTCGGTGGGGTTCGCGAGGTAGCGGTCGTCCTGGAATTCCGCGGTTCCGACCACCCGCAGCGGGATGCCATGGCTTCCGGCGATCTCCACCGCCTCCTTCAGCTCCCGCCGCGGAAGGCTCGGGGAATCGGCGATGGCGGCCACCATCCGGTCGCCGAGCACCTCGTGCGCGACCGCGGCGAGGAACACCGAGTCGACGCCGCCGGAATAGGCGACGACACAGCTCCCATATCCGCGGAGGAGCGTTCTGAGGTGTTCGTAGTGGGACTCGATCATGGTCGACGATGGCCGAAGCGCACCGCGGGACAAATCCGGTTCACGCCGCGAACAGCGCTCCGGCCGCCTCGCCGAGGCCGAGGTTGCGTCCGCCGGCCTGCACCTCGTGGATCCCGCCATCCTTCCAGGCGCGAATGCGATACAGCGTGGCGAACCCATACTGCGGCGCGGCGCCACCCTGGCCACCGACCAGCTCGCTGCCGCGTCGGACGTTGTCCTGCATCCAGGCCGGGAGCAGCAGGTGGAAGGGATTGCGGCTGACCTCGCCGGCGTGGAAGGAAACCCCGGTGACCAGCTGGGTCACGTGGTCTTCACCGAGCTCGACCATCAGGTTCGGCCGCGTCATCTGGCCCCAGTATTCGGTGTCCACCAGCGTCGTCCGGAACTCCCGGCCCAGCGTGGCCAAGGCGTCCAGCACCAGGAAGTAGGTGCCGATGTGGGTGCCGTTCCAGTCGTGCTCGTGCGGGACGAAGATGGCGGCGGGCTTCTCGACGGCGAGGATCTCGGCGATGCGCCGGACCATCGGGGCCCAGACGGACGGCTCCTCCGCGCGGCATTTCGGGGTGACCTTCTCCAGCCCGTTCGGCGCGGTCTGGACGATGTCGAAACCGATGTAGCCGCAGGCCTGCTTCAGTTCCTCGAGGCGGGCGGCCTGGCGGGCGCGGTTGCTGCCCTGGGTGACCGCGACGTTGACGACGTTCCATCCCGATTCGATGCGGAGCCGCAGCGCGAGTCCGCCGACAATGCACTCGTCGTCGGGATGCGGAGAAAAGATGAGGGCCTTGGGGGCGTCCGGGGCGAGCGTCGGGCGCGACACCGGGGGCACCCCGCCGAACGGGAGGGAACGGCCTTCGCGGAAGGAGCGGGCGTAGTCGTGGACGAGCGTGGCGTAGGGATTCATGGACGGTTCGGCGCGGGACGCGTCTTGTTGACGACGAGAAAAGTCGGACCGCCGGCCTCCGGGCGAGCGAAATTCTTCCGGTGCCGGCCAAACCGGGATCGACAATCCGACGGGACCCGGTTCCATCCGTGAAGTTCCCATCCCTCGCCGCGACCATGAAGCCCCGCCTCCACCCCCGCCTTCCGCGCGCTTTCACCCTGATCGAGCTCCTGGTGGTCATCGCGATCATCGCCATCCTGGCCGGCATGCTCCTGCCGGCCCTGGGCAAGGCCAAGGCGAAGGCCGACACCATGGCCTGCATGAACAACCTCCGGCAGATCGGCCTGTTCATGCAGTTCTACACCGACGACAACCGCGACGTCTTCCCCGGCCATCGCAACGGCAACCTGACCACCGATGCGGAGCTGCCCTCGCGGACCAACTGGTGGGGGACCGCGATCGTGGGCTATGCGAAGGGCAACTCGAACTACTTCCGCTGCGGCTCGCTGAAGGGCCCCCGCAAGGACAACGGCATCACCTGGTCCTGGAGGTTCGACAGCCACCTGGTGGGCTACGGCTACAACGCCTTCTTCCTCGGCGTACATCCCTACGAGTCCCACGAGGCCGCGGGATTGAGCACGACGAAGTGGTTCAAGCGGACTGCCGTCGTCAGCCCGGCGCAGAACCTCCTGCTCGGCGACACCATGCCCAAGCCCGATCTCACCTGGAGCAGCAGCCTGTGGTGGCCCACCTCGGGGATGACGCCCGGCCGCGGGAACACCTACGAGGGCATCGACGACAACCGCCATGGACGTCGCGGCAACGTGATGTTCAACGACGGCCACGCCGAGACGCGCCGAAGCGCGAACATCAATCCGCCCGACGACCCGATCAAAGGCGGCCCGAACCAGTATCGGAACGCGCTCTACTGGGATCCGCTCCAGCGCCGTGGCACGGCCGAGTGAGGCCTCCTGCCCGGACCGGCTCCGGCTTTGACCGACCGGGCTTCCCCGTTGGAGTGTCGTCGTCGATGCCGCGCCGCCCGAAAATCGACCGCTTCCTCCACGAACGCGAGAGCCTCGCCTTCGTCACCGGTCCGCTGGCGGGCGTGGACGAGGCGGGCCGCGGACCGTTGGCGGGCCCTGTGGTGGCCGCGGCGGTGGTGTTGCCGGTGGAGTGGATCCGGGATGGCATTCCGGCCGAATTCCAGGACCTCAACGACTCGAAACAGCTCGGCGCCGCGGAACGCGAACGCTACTTCGGATTGCTGACGGTCCACCCCGGGATCCGCTTCGCGGTGTCCGCGTCGGACCCCGCGGAGATCGACCGCATCAACATCCTGCAGGCCACCCACCGCGCGATGAACGGCGCCCTGCGGGCGTTGGGGGAACCTGCCGTCGCCCATGCGCTGGTCGATGGCCGGCCCGTGAAGACCTTGTGCGTGCCGCAGACGGCGCTCGTGAAGGGGGACGCCCGGAGCTATTCGATCGCCGCGGCGAGCGTGTTGGCGAAGGTCACCCGCGACCGAGTCATGGTCGAAGCCCACCGCCGTTGGCCCGGCTATGGGTTCGACGTGCACAAGGGCTATCCCACTCCGGACCACCTCGCCGCCTTGGTACGCCTCGGACCCAGTCCGATCCACCGGCTCACCTTCGCCCCGCTGCGACGTCCGGAGCCGGACCTGTTCGGAGGCTGAGCAAGTCCTGTTCGGAGGCCGCGGCCCGGTGACGGGTGCGTCGGAAGCCCGTCCGATGCATGCCGGCTTCTTGGTGGGATCGGGCCATGGACTGGGTGCGATGGTGGCGTCGGGTTTCCGCGGGGCGGCCGGGTCCGGAACATCTCCGTCGCGGAGCGTTCGGCGAGGCGGCCGCACGACGGCACCTGGAGAATCGGGGACTGCGTTTCCTGGCGGCGAACTACCGGTCGGGAGTCGGCGAGATCGACCTGATCATGCGGGACGGGCCCACCTTGGTCTTCGTGGAGGTGAAGGCGCGATCCTCCGAGGCCTGGGGAAGACCCGCCGACGCCGTCGACCGTCCCAAGCGCCTTCGCCTGTCGGACACCGCGCTGGCCTACCTGGAGGAACTCGGCCATCCGCGGGTCCCGTTCCGGTTCGACATCGTGGAAGTGCTCGACCTCGGAGGGAAAGAGCCCGAGGTGCGCCATCTGGAGAACGCGTTCCCGCTGGAACCACCCAGGATGTATGCGTGAGAGGCGCGGAGCGGAGTCAGGCGTCAGGCGTCAGGAATCACGAATCGAGAATCAGGAATCAGGAATTCCCGCTCCTCAGGCGATAGCGGCGACTTGTCCGCGCAGGGCGGTGAGCAGTTCCTGCATGATGGCAGTGGGAGTTCCATGCCAGGCGGCCCCGAGGCGGAGGGGGGTGATCTGCGGGATGGCCACCTTGCGGACCTCCTTGGGGAAGGACTTCCCCGGGACGTCGAGGGTGAGTCCGATGCCGAAGCCGCGGCGCACGTAGACGTCGATCAGCTCGAGGTCGGTGACCTCGATGTCGGGCGGCCAGTCGAGCCCGCGTTCGCCGAGCAGTTCCCGCAGACGGCGTGGAGCGAGTTCGCCCGGCGTCAGGGTGATCAGGGGTTCGGTCGGATTGCCGCCGGCCACCGCGGCGAGGATGTCGTCCGCGGAGCGGTACTTCGATTTCGCGGGCACCAGGAAGACGACCGGCAGGTCGAGCAGCGGGACCTGGTGGAGTCCGGGTGGGGACTTCTCCTCAAGCAGGGTGATGGCGAGGTCGAGTTCGTGGCGTTCAAGCCAGCTCCAGACCTGCGGCTGCTGACCCGCGCGGAGGGTCAGCTTGAGCTTGGGGAAGCGTTTCCGGAGATCCTGGAGCACGGCGGGGAGGTGATCCCGGAGGGCCATGACCGGGGCGGCGAGGCGCAGCGTCTGGGCGACCCCGCCGCGGAGGCGTTCGCCGACCTGGTCGACCGAGCCGAAGAAGGGGCGGACGAACGCGTAGAGTTCCTGTCCGTGCGGGGTGAGTTCGAACGGCCGGCGCTGGAAGAGCTTCACGCCGAGTTCCGCCTCGAGCTGCAGGATCTGTCCGCTCATCGCGGGCTGCTGGATCCCGTACGGCATGTTCCGCACGGCCTCCATGATGCCGCCGTGTCGGGCGACGTAATAGAAGAGCTCGAGGTGGTGGATGTTCATGCCGGGAGCGAATCCACGGGACGGGACAATGGCAACGGAGCGTTTGCCGAGCGGCCGGGGGCGTGGATAGGGTTCGTCCATCCCGAGGGGACTTCCGGACCGAGCCTGGCGCGCGGTGCCGTTGAAGGCGCCCGAGGGCGACACCGTCTTCCCCCGCGCATGAACCCGATGAAACCCGCCCTGGCGGTCCTGATCGCCGCCGCCTCCGTCCAAGCCGCCGTCGACTTCCAGAAGGACATCGCCCCGATCCTGGCCGACAACTGCCTCAAGTGCCACGGCCCGGAGAAGCAGAAGGGCAAGTACCGCATCGACTCCAAGGAAGCCGCGTTCAAGGGCGGCAAGAGCGAGAAGGCGGGAGTCGTCGCCGGCGACCCCGACAAGAGCGAGATCCTGCTCCGGGTGAACCTGGGCAAGGACAGCGACGAGCTGATGCCGCCCGAGGGTGGACCGCTTCCGGAGCCGGCCCGGGCGAAGCTCAAGGAGTGGGTGAAGGACGGCGCCAAGTGGCCCGACGGATTCGTCCTCGCCGCGGCGGTGGCGGTTCCGACGCCGGTGGTGCCCTCGGCCACCGCCCGCCCCGCGCGCCCGATCCCGCCGTTGCCGGAATTGCCGAAGGACTTCAAGCCGGCCGCCGCCGAGGCCGCCGCGATCGCCGCCCTGAACAAGGCCGGCGTGGACCCCAGGCCGCTAGCCCAGGACTCCCCTTGGAAGGAAGCCAACTTCCGCCTGAAGGGCGCCGAGATCACCGACGCCTCGCTGGCCCCGCTGTCCGGCCTCGGCAGCCTCGTCGAGCTCCGCCTCGGCAACACCAAGGTCACCGACGCCGGTCTCAAGTCGCTCTCCGGCCTGAAGCACCTGCAGGTCCTCGGCCTCGAACTCACCGGCGTCACCGACGCCGGCCTCGATGCCGTCGCATCGCTTCCGAACCTGGTCTACCTGAACCTCTACGGCACCAAGGTCACCGACGCCGGCATCGCCAAGCTCGCCGGCCTGAAGCACCTCCGGAACCTCTACGTCTGGCAGACCCAGGTGACACCCGAGGGCGTCAAGAAGCTCGAGGCCGCACTGCCCGGCGTGGACATCAACACCGGATGGGTCGCCCCGGCCCCGGAGGAGAAGAAGGAAGAGCCGAAGAAGTGACGGTCGGCGTCGCCGAGTCCAGCCGCCTCCCATCGAACGGATGACCCTTCCCTGCATCGCCGGCCGGCGCGTCCGGTCGGTCCTGCTCGCTTGGTTGCTGATGGCCTTCGGCGCGATGCCGGTCTTCCCGCAGTCCGGGACGCTGCTGCCGCTCGGCGTCTCGGCCTCGCCGACGCCGGCGGTCCGCAACGAGTTGCTGGTGCTGACCCTCGGTCTCACCAACTTCAATTCCGTGTACCAGAGCGGGGTGGTCCTCACCAATGTGCTGGATCCCTCCGTGACCCTGGTCGGAGTGGCCACAAACTCAGCGGTGGTCTCGTGGACCAACAACGCCGGTTCGCTCGAGTTCCGTCTCCGCGACCTCGACGTCGGCCAGTTCCACGTCCTCTCGATCACCGGTCGTCCCGTCCGCGTCGGCGTCCTCACCAACATCGCCCGAGCCGCCACGGTCGACCTCCGCTCCAATTCCCAGACCAACCTCCTCAACTCCGTCAACCGCCAGTCCGACATCGCGGTCGGCATCGCGCTGGACGAGTCCGAGCCCCTCACCGGCCAACCGGTGGTCTATCGGGTCTCCGTGACCAACCGCGGACCGGACCGAATCGAAGCGTTGGTGGTCAGCAACTCCCTTCCCGCGGGCACGACCTTCCTCTCCGCGTTCGGCGCCACGGGCGCGGCCATCCGGCCCACCAACGGGGTGCTCCTGCTGGATGTCGGGGCTTTGGCATCGGGAGCGGGAGCGCGGTTCACCGTTGCCGTCGAGACCGCCGTGGCCGGGGCGACCTCCGCCGTCGCCACGGCGCTTCCGCAGGAAAACGACGATCCCGCCCCGTCCAACAACAGCGCCTCCCAGTCGTTTCGCATCCAGCAGGTCGTGGACGGCGACCTCGAAGTGTCCGCGCTCGACGCCGGCACGCTCGACCGCCAGACGGGGCTGATCCGGCAGCGTTTCCGCCTGTCCAACGCCGGAACCAACGGTGTTCCCGGAGCCCGCATCTTCGTCGCCGGCCTCACCAACACCCCGTCGAACCTCGGGGGAACCAATGTCGGACGCGCCTTCGTCCAGATTCCCGCCGGAGTCGCCCCGGGAGGTTCCCTCGATTTCGTGTTGGAGTACTTCTCGCCGGACCGCCTTCCACTGCCCGCAGGCCGAGTGACCTTCGATCCGGTGCCGGTTGCCGTGGTGGAAGTTCCCCTCACCGGTGCCGCCGTCGTGCCGGTCTCGGTGCCGCAGTGGACGGCTTCCGGTCCGCGGTTGGAGTTTCCCACGGTGCCCGGCCGGCAATACCGGATCGTCTATGGTGAGACGGCCTCGTTGGCCGAGTCCAAGTCCGTGCGGCCCCTCGTGAACGCCACCGGGACCCGCTTCCAATGGACCGACCTCGGACCGCCCTACACCGCGGAGTCGGCATCGACCGTCCGCTCGCGGTTCTACCGGATCCAGGAGGTGACGCCATGAATTCGATCCCGTCCCGTCGCGCCATGCCGGGGAGAGGCGTCGCGGCGATGGCCGCGCTGGCGTTGGTGCCGATGTCGACGACGGCGGCCATCGACGATTGGGCGCGCCATCTGCGGGTGGGGGCGTGGATCGGCTTCGGTCTCCAAGCGGACTTCACCTTGGCCGGCTCGGTGCCGGTCTCCGGGGTGGATCCCGGCGTGGCCGGGGTGCCGGGACTCGACCACACCTATGACAACGGCTTCGTGCGCCGCGACCAGACCGGCAACGCCCAGGGGCTGACCTCGAATTGGGGTTACCAGGACGCGGGGCAGTTGGTGGGCAATGATCTTGTCTTCCGCGCCTCGCGGACCTTCGCCGTCGACGACCTGGCGAGGAAGGAAGGGGGACCGCACGCCGGGCTCGACGTGGGATATGGCACGATGCTGGGCAGCTGGGGAGAGACCCGATGGGGTTTCGAGTTCGGCTTCGGGCTGCTTCCCGTCGTGCTTTCCGATTTCCGCACGTTGAACGGCAACATCCGTCGGACGGTGCATGCCTTCGACACCGGCGGACTGCAGCTGCCGCAGGCCCCGTATTCTGGTGGAGTGACCGGCGTGGGACCGCTGCTCGGCGATACCGCGGTGGCGTTGCCCGACGAGGTCCTGCCGGGCGAAGTCCGAGGCGCCCGGGTGATCGACGCCTGGCTCTACAACCTCCGTCTCGGTCCGCAGCTGTACCGCGAACTGGGCGGGCGTTGGGCCGTGAGCGCCGGTGCCGGCGCCGCCATGGGCATCGTCGTCGGCGACTACCGCTTCAACGAGACGGTCTGGGTCAACGGCGTCGCCGGCGCGAACAACCTCGGCGCCATCGGGCGAACCGACGTCAACGCCGGCGCCTACGCCAACGCGATGCTGTTGTGGCACACCAACCCCGACGCGGACTTCTACGTGGGCGTGCAGTGGATGACGCTCGGGAAGACGCGTTTCGCCGAGGGCAA
>JAIXUV010000097.1 GCA_027483345.1 Verrucomicrobiales bacterium
CCGTAGGCGTTCTCGCCGGATTCACCTTCCTGGGCGGTGAAGAACAGGATGGCGAGGGCACCCAGCAGCGGCACGAAGAGGAGCAGAACCCACCAACCGCTGCGGCCGGTGTCATGCAGCCGGCGGAAGAGCACGGCGATCGAAGGGACGAGCACGGCGAGGCTGTAGAGACCCGAGAGGACCGCCGGAAGCCCGATCACCCCCTCGACGATGGCGAGAACCAGCGAGATGAGGCAGCTGAAGAGGACAAACATCCAATACTCCTTGCGGCGCGCGCGGCCGTTGAATTGGGCTTAGTTCTTGAGGACGGCGAGGTACCAGTTCATGTGGTTTGGTGGGGATGGTTCCGGGTTGCTGGGTCCTGAGCGGACGGGTGCAGACTATCGGCTCCGGAATGTCGGGCAATTGGAAGAAACGCCCCCTGGATCCAAGGACCCAAAAGGCGTTTCGTAAGACTCCTCTTTGCCAGGAATCAAAGGGCGGGACGCCCGATCCGAAGTTCGCGACCGCCGTTGCCGGTCTGGAGCTCGAGCCTGCCGTTCAGGTTGCGGACCCAGTCGTTGCGCTCGTCGTCGTCGCCGCTGAGCGGATCGCCGTTGGACGGAAGGGACCACGTATGGCCGTGGATGATCCCGTCCTCATCGACCAGCACTCCGATCACGCCGGTGCCGATGCCCTGGGTCTGGGTGAAGACCCCGGCAGGGCACTCGACGAGGCGGGAGTCGTCCGAATGGAGGCTGCCGCCGGTGCTGTCGAGGATCTCGACCTCGACGAAGGTCAGTCCCTCCAAGGCCTCCACCGAGTCGGGAAGGCCGGCGGGGTAGGTCACCGCGGATTCCCAGCGGGTGCGGATGAAGAGCGCCGCGTGGTCATCGGTGGGATCGTCGATCCCGGCGAACACGACGATGTCGCCGGCCTGTGCGAGGTCGAGGTCGATGGTGCTGCCGGTGAAGCCCTTGTTCTGGTTCATCATGGCCAGCATCTGGTAGGGGAAGGGGCTGGCGGTGGAGACGTTGGTCTTGCCGGTGACCGGGTCGTTGAACTTGTAGGCGCTCCACTTGAAGTTGTACTTCGCCGCCAGCAGACGGCTGATGAGCGGGGCGCAGGTGGTCAGGTTCGCCGGAGGCAACGCCTGGTTCTCGAGGCGGTAGAAGGACTGTTCCACGTTCGTGGTGCCCTTCCACGCGCCGCCATAGCGGTTGAGGAGGACGTTGTTGCCGTCGTGGAAGATCCCCTGGGCTCCCTTGGCCGCGATCTGGGCGGAGAGCAGGAGACCCTCGGAGAGGTGGTTGGTCTTCTGGGCCTGGGCGGTGATGGCGCCGGCGATCAGCGCGCCCGTGGCGACGATCTTGGTGAGCCAGCTCCGGATGTTCGGTGTCATGTGCGTGTCTTGGATGGGTTTTGCGAGGTGCCGTTTCCGACCCGGCCACCCGAAGGCGTCCGCGTGTCGTGGAATCGTTGTCGCACACACCGCAGGAACCACGTCATCGGCCTTGGGTCCCAGACTGGGGCCGTGGACAGGTGACGGCCTGCGACTTTGGTTGGAGGGAGCCGGGCAAGGCGGAGGGCACCTCGAGGCGGGGGAGCTGGGGGGAAGCGTTGAAGGGATGAAGGGGTGCGGAAGTGGTTGATGAAGAAAGCGAAGCGGGCAGGGGGCGTCCGACTGATCGGGAATCGGGACACGAAAGATCCGGAACCGGTTCAGCGCCGGCCGGAGAGGACCTCGAGGGCGAGCACCGTCGCGGCATTGCGGCCTTCGATACCGAGCTTGGTGAAGAGGTTTCCGAGGTGGGTCTTCACCGTCTTCTCGGCCATGCCGAGGATGCCGCCGATGTCGGCGTTGCTCTTGCCCTGTGCGACCCAGAGGAGGACCTCGGCCTCGCGCGGGGTGATGCCGAGCCGGGTCTGAAGGGGTTCGGGGGAGGAGAAGTCGAACGCGCCACCGCCGCCCCCGGCGCGCAGGGCCTCGGCCCGTTCGAGACGGCTGCGCACCGCGTTCAGAAGCTCCTCCCGGCTGAACGGCTTGGTCAGGTAGTCGTCGGCGCCAAGTTCCATGCCGGCTCGTTGGTCGGCCCGTTCGGCTCGGGCGGTCACGAAGATGAACGGGGTCAGACCGGCGTCGCCGTCGGCACGCAGTTGCCGGAGCACCTCGTGTCCGTCGAAGCCCGGCATCATGACGTCGCAAAGGATCAGGTCTGGGCGTTCACGGACGGCCGCCGAGACGCCGTCGGGTCCGGAGGTGGCCACCAGGACCTCGTAACCTTCCAGCGAGAGGATGGTTTCGAGGGAGCGGACGATCTGGGGATTGTCCTCGACGACCAGGATGCGGGTCATGGGGTGTCGGATTGCCGGAAGGCGGGCAGGGAGAGACGAAAGCAGGTCCCGCCGCCCTCGCGGGAATCGACGGAGACATTCCCGCCATGGAGGTCGGCGCAGCGGCGGACGATCACGAGACCGAGGCCGGAACCTTGGATGCCGCCGACGTTGGAAGCCCGGTGGAACGGTTCGAAGAGGCGGGGGCGGTCCTCCTCGGGCACGCCGATGCCACGGTCTGAGACCTCGACGACGAGGAAGTCGGCCTCGCGCCGCACGCGTAGATCCACGGGTTCGCCGCCGGGCGAGTACTTGAGCGCGTTTCCGAGGAGGTTCCCGAGGGCGAGGCGGAGGAGGCTGACATCGATCCAGGCGTGGGGCAGGCGGTTCTCGACGGCGGTGCGGATGCGGTTCGAGGACTCGGCCATACCCGGGCTGGCGAGGAACTCCGTGACGAAGGGGCCGACCTCCACCGGTGCCGGCCGGCATCCGAGGCGGCCTGAAGCGGAGCGTTCGAGGAAAAGCACCTCGTCCATGAGACGCGTCATGGTGGTCGCGGCGTCCCGGATGTCGCCGAGGTGGGCCCGGCGGCGCTCGGGACCGAGGCGGTCGAAGTAGGTGTCGAGGATCTCCGCCGCCGACTGGATCACGCCCAGAGGCGTGCGGTACTCGTGGGAGACCATGGAGACGAAGCGGGATTTCAGCCGGAGGAGCTCCTGTTCCTGTCCCAAGGCCCGCCGCAGCTCGGCTTCGGCCCGCTTCTGCTCTTCGATCTCGACACTGGCGGCGAAGATGTGCGGCTCGCCGTCGATCTCCACCCGCTCTGCGGCCACGATGGCGGTGACGACCCGGCCGTCCGCGCGGCGGAAGCGGCACTCGCGGTTGCGCACGAAGCCGTCACGGGCGATGTCGGCCAGGAAG
>JAIXUV010000311.1 GCA_027483345.1 Verrucomicrobiales bacterium
GAATCTCCGGAACTCCCGCGCGGATCTTCGTGCGCTTCCTAGGAATCGCTGGAAGAACCTATGGACTGGAGACGGCCGAAAGCATCGACGGCCCCTGGCTGGCTTCCGGGTCGCTCACCGCAGCGGCCGACGGTTCGATGGTCCATTCCGAGGATGAGACCGTTGGCCCCCGCTACTTCCGAATCCGTGAAAACCCCTGAATCCAGCGACGAGGCGACGACCATGGCCAACCGGACGACAACTCGATGTGGAGGGAATCCAAACGCCGCGCTTCTGTCGCTGCGACTCGGCTGGGCTCTGGCCATGACGGCTTTCCCGGCCGCCAACGCCCGGGTCATGTTTTTCCAAGCCAACGTGGAAACCCCAGTGGCGATCCCCGACAATTCGGCGGTAGGCACGGTGCACACTCTGACCGTGGATGGTTTCAGCGATCCGATCGCATCCATCGAGGTGCAGTTGAACATCCGTTCGCGAGGCGGAGGATTCATGTACAACGGCGACCTCTACCTGACGCTCGCGCACAACGGAAACTCGGCCGTGTTGCTGAACCGCGTCGGACGGCGGGAAGGGTTCTCGGCCGGTTACGGAGACGCCGGGTTCAACATCACGCTCTCCGACTCGGCTCCCGCCGACATCCACAGCTACCGTGTCACCTTGAACGGAAGCGACCTTGTCCCCCTTTCCTCAAGCGATGTTCCTGGAATCCTGACCGGCACCTGGCAGCCCGACGCACGCGCCGTAGATCCCCAGTCCGTCTTCACCTCGTCTCCGCGGATTGCGTCGCTGTCACAGCTTTACGGAGCCACCGCCAACGGCACTTGGAGCCTCTTCATGGCAGACCTTTCTCCGGAGGGTTTGGCGGAACTGACGGGTTGGAGCCTGCGCCTCGTCCCCGTCCCTGAGCCGACACGCTTCGCCGCCGTCGTCGGCGTGCTCCTCGGCTTCTGGGTCTTCGCCCGTCGTCGCCTTGGTTGAGCGTCGACCCTTTCAGCTCCGCGACGAGATCTGGCGGGTGATCTCGAAGGCGACCTCCAGGGCCCGCTTGGCTTGGGCGCCGCTCACCTTCGGCGTCTGCTTCTCGCGGACGCACTCGAGGAAGTGCGCCAGCTCCCGTCGCAACGGCTCCTCCTTGTTGATGGGCACCGGCTCACGGAAGATGCGGCGACCGGCGAATTCGCTCACGATCGCCGAATCCTTCGCCGCCAGCAGCTTCTTGAGCAGCGAGCTTTCCTCTTCGCCTTCGCGCGCCAACCGGTACAGGAATCCCTCCTGCGCCCGGTAATCCAGGCTGATGTACACCGGCTTCTCGCCGCCGCTGAACACCCGGATCTTGCGCAGCCGCTCCGGGCTGATCCGGCTGGCGGTGAGGTTGGCCACGCAGCCGTTCTCGAAGCGGAGACGCGCATTGGCGATGTCCTCGCTGCGGCTGAGCACCGGAATCCCGACCGCGTCGACGGAGACCAACGGCGACTTCACGAAGGCCAGGACCACGTCGAGGTCGTGGATCATCAGGTCCAGCACCACGCCGATGTCCGTGCTCCGGGCGGGAAACGGGGAAAGCCGATGGCACTCGATGAACCTCGGCGACGGCGCGGCCTGCTCGAGGTAGCTGAAGACCGGATTGAAGCGCTCGACGTGCCCCACCTGCAGGATCAGTCCCCGGTCCTGGGCTAACGTGACCAGGTCCTGGGCCTGTTCCGACGAATCGGTCATCGGCTTCTCCACCAGCACATGACGCCCGGCCCGCAGCAGTTCGGCGGCGATCGCATGGTGCGTCACCGTCGGCGTGACGATGCTCAGGGCGTCGCTGGCTTCGGCCGCCTCGGCGACCGAGGTGAACGCGCGGACGCCGTGCTTGGCGGCGTGGGTGCGGGCGGCCTCCGGGGAGACGTCGTACACCCCGGTGAACTCCGCCTGCCCCTCCCGGGCCAGCTCGGCGTAGATCCGCGCGTGCTCCTTGCCGAGCGAACCCGTGCCGATCACCGCGACTCTTACCGTCTTGGACATGCGCGGGAACCTAACCCGGGAACTACCCCGGCGGAGAACCGAAAATCCAAAACTGCATTCCCGGTCCGCGGTCGGATAGTCTCACATCATGTTCCGCCGAGCCCTTCTCCTGGGAATCTGCCTCGCCTCCTCCGCCATCCCCGCATTCGCCGGCAGGTCCGACGGGACGCTGGACATCTTCTGGAGCGATTCGGTCGGCGGCGGCTCGACGCTGATCGTCACGCCGGCCGGCGAATCGGTGCTCATCGACACCGGCAATCCCGGCGGGCGCGACTCCGGGAGAATCCTGGATGTGCTCACCAACGTCGCGGGCCTGAAGCGGCTGGACCACATGGTCATTACCCACCTGCACATCGACCACTTCGGGGGAGCCGCGGAAGTCGCGGCCGCCGTGCCGGTGGGGAACCTCTGGGACAACGGGCTGCCCGACTCCGATCCCGACGGCAACCGCAACTCCACTTGGCCCCTGACCAGCAAACCCTACCGCTCGATGTCCGTCGGCGCCCGCCACAGGGTCGATCCCGGCACCGCCGTTCCGCTCACTTCCGGCACGCTCCCGCTGAGCCTGCGCTGTGTCATCACCCGGCAGACCCCGGCTGCCCCTGCCGCCGGCCTCCGCACCGCCGTGGCCGGCGATGCCGAACCCGCCATGAAGGCGCCGGACAATTCCGACAACGCCAACAGCTCGGCCTGGATCCTGTCCTTCGGCGACTTCCAGTTCTTCGACGGTGGCGACCTCACCTGGAACACCGAGGCGAAGCTGGTCTGGCCCAAGGTGCTCGTCCCTGAGGTGGACCTTTATCAGGTCACCCACCACGGTTTCGACGTGAGCAACCATCCCCGGCTGATCCAGGCCCTGAACCCGCGGGTGGCCGTGATGAACAACGGTCCAACCAAGGGGACCTCCGGCGAGGTGTTGACCCACCTCCGGGCCCTGCCGAACCTCGAGGCGCTGTTCCAGGTCCACCGCAATACCCGGCCCGACGGCTCGACCAACAACACCGTCGAAAGCCACATCGCCAACTTCACGCCTTCCGGCGGCCGGATCATCCGCTGCAGCGTCGCCGCCGACACGAAGAGCTACACGGTCTCGATTCCGGCGACCGGCTTCTCCCGGACGTTCCAGACAAAGCCCTGACCCGGTTCCGGACGGCCGCACCCAATCGTGCTCCATCTGCCTCTCATCCGCCTTGAACTGCTGGTGGCCGCCCGGAGCCGGAAGGGGTGGTGGCTCCGGTTCTCGATCCACGCGCTGATGGTCCTCGTCGCCGCCGTGTGGCTGGCGTTCCTCGGCGTCACCCGGTGGAGCGCCATCGGCGGCGCCGGGCTCTTCGGCTTCCTCAGCCTTGCCACCTGGCTGGCCGCACTCTTCCTCGGGTCGGTGACCACCTCCGACGCCGTGAGCCGCGAACGGAGGGAAGGCACCCTCGGTCTGCTGTTCCTCTCCCGCGTGGGTCCCCTCGAGGTGGTCGGCGCCAAGCTGGCCGGTGCCGCGGTCCAGTTCCTTCCCCTGCTCCTCGGTGTGGTGCCGATTCTGGGGATCTGCCTCCTGCTCGGCGGGGTCACCCCGGGCATGCTGCTCCGCGTCTCCATCGCGCACGGACTCACCGCCCTTGGCTCCCTCTCCGTCGGTCTCGCGGCTTCCTGTTGGCTGCGGACTCGTCGGTCGACGTTCTCGGCCGCGCTCCTCCTGATGCTGGCCTGGAACCTGGTCCCGCCGACCGTCGAGGTCTTCCAGCTTCCCGGCCAAGCCGCCCCGTGGCGTCTGCATCCCGCCTGGCTCGGCGCTTCGCCGTTCCGTCTGCTTCAGGCGGCCGACGACAGCGCATACCGAGCGAATCCGGACGCGTTCCATTTCGGCGGCGGGCTGATGCTTGCCTTCATCGTCGTCATCGTCGCCGTCGCCGCCTGTGGCGCCCGCCGTCTCGTCCGCGACACGGCGAACGCCTCGGTCCCCAGACCACGAAACCGTCGCAGTGCACGCGGGCGAATCAAGGCGGCCGACGGGACCCACCCGCTCTCCATTCTCTTCCCTCTGGGCCGCGTGCCGCGGATCCTCCTGATCTTTCCCCCCGCCTGCATGGCTGCGCTGCTGTTGCTCCTGCCGTGGGCGGATGCCGGATGGAACCAAGCGCCGATGGTCCTCTCGGTATTCCTCAACATGGTTCCATTGTCCGTGCTGGCGTGGCATCGCACGGACGCCATCCAGACCCTGCACCAAACCGGGATGCTGGAGTTGCTCCAAGGCACGCCGGCCTTCAGCTCCCCGGACCACCGCGAGATCCCGCTCCTGCTCCGTGGACTCGGCCGTACCGCCGCGATGCCGGTCGTGCTCTCCCTTGTAGCGACCCCGTTCCTCCTGCTGATCCACGGCATCCTGGCTTCGCGCCTTGCAGGCGCAGCGGACCGTTTCGATGCCGGGCCGATCGGCATGGTGCTGTTCCAGGCGGTCGGTCTGGTCCTCCGCTACCACGCCGTGTCCGCATTCTCCGCATGGAGGGGCCTCCGCTCCTCGAACTCCGCTCAGGCGTTCCTCTCGGTGATCGGAGTCACGGTGTTTTTGCCGGCCATGCTTCCGTGCCTGTTGGATTGGGCGGTGCTGCTCGGGGTGATCGCCTGGTCCTGGAACCGGCTTCAACGGCCCGGCCTGCTCTCCGAACTCCCCGCCCCGATGCCGTAAGCCACCGACGGCTTCAACGTCCCGGGGATGAACCCGCGGAACCCACCCAGCCCGGTGCAGGCCAGAAGCGGATCGAATCGGAACCGCCGGTGACCAGCCGACCATCCGGGAGGAACTCGATGCTGCCCACCGGGCTCCGGTGGCCGGAAAGCGCCCCGATCGCACGTCCGGTCTGCATGTCCCAGAGACTGACAACCCCGTCCACCGAACCCGCCGCGACCCGAGAGCCGTCGTGGGAGGCCGAGACGTAGATGAGTCCCGTGGCCCGCGAGGTCAGCCGGTGGACCAGCGCTCCCGTTTCGGAATCGAAGACGTGCACCACGCCGTCGAGTCCCGCGGTCAGCAGATGACGGCCGTCGGGACTGAAGGTGATGTTCTGGCGGAAGCCCGCCTCGGCCTTCATCTCGAGGTCGGCCCCGGTGGCGAGGTCCCGGATCCGGGGTCCGCCGACCCGGCCGGAGTGCGCGACGCGCAGCTGCTTCGGCGCGAGCGCGATGGCGAGGAATCCGGGGGACTGGAAGCGGCCCAGCGCCCGCCCCGTCTGCGCCTCGAAGACGCCGATGCCCTGCACCGGATCCGCCACCGCCAGATGGCGTAGGTCCCGGCTGATGTCCAACTGGACCTGGCCGCCCTGCCCCTGCCCGGCGAAGGACCAGTTGGGAATCCGCCATTCCGTCAACGGACCCTTCTCGATGTTCGCGAGCTGGATGCGGCCGTCCGCAAGCAGTCGGGCCATCAGAACCCGTCCATCCGGACTCGCCGCGGCCGCCCCGGTCACCTGAGCGCCGTTGTCGGAGCCGCCGGTCATGAAGGTCTTCCCCGTCGCGATCTCGGCGAAACCGCCGGTTCCGTCGGCCCTCGCCCAACCGTAGTGCCGACCGTCCGGGATCAATCCCACCGCCACCACCCGGGCGGGGATGTTGGTGAAGACCGTCTGGTCGGGTTCCGGTTGGAGGTTCCAGAGGCGGATGGCGTTGTCGTCGGCCGTGGTCACGAACTCGCGGCCACCGGGCAGGACCACCGCGTACCGCAGGAGCGAATGGCGTCCGGTCTGTTCGGAGAGAAGGGCCCCGTCGGGAAGGCTCCAGACGCGGATGGCCGAGTCCCGACCACCGGTCACGATGCGGCTGCCATCGCCGGAGAAGTCGGCCGCGACCACCAGGTCCGGATGGGCCTGGAGCCGGACGATCAGGCGCGCATCCGGGACCGACCAGATCCCGACCGAACCGTCGCGTCCGCAGGTCGCGACCCGGCTCGAATCCGCGCTGAACGCGACCGCGACGGCCCCGGCACCAATGGGACCGGGCCGATGGATCTCACGGGCAAAGCGGGATGTACCCTCAGTCTCCGCGGGCAGGATCTGCAGTTCGTTGCCCTCCAGTGCTGCGGCGATCCAACGGCCGTCCGGCGACAGCGCCACCGCAAGGTCGGTGGCGTTGGTCCGCAGCAACATCGATGCTCCGGGGCGGCCGTCGCGGATCCCCATCCGGCGCAATTCCCGGCCCGATTGCAGCCACACGATTCCGTCCCGCGTCACGGCGAACGGCGTGGCCAGGCCCGGTGTCCGGTGCTCGGCCACAGGCGCACCGGATTCCGCGTCGAGAACCCGGACCTGGGTGTTCGTCGAGCCTTCCAGACGGTCGATCACGCAGGCGAGCCGGCCATCCGGGGAGACCACGAACATGGAGGAGGCGTTTGTGCGGACGATGCGGCTCCAGACCTTCTTCCGGGAACCCAGTTCCCACAGGGCGAGACGCCCGCCGAAATCGGCCACGAGCGCACGTTTCCCATCCGGCATGAGCCGCAGGACGGTTGGCGTGGCATCATTGGTGCCAATCAACGCGACGCTCCGGTCGCGGGTCCGGTGGGCGAGGTGGAACCATTCCCATCCGCGCAAGTCCAGGCCGTCCTGGTTCTCCGGGCGATACCGGTCGAGCATCTCATGGACCTGCCGCTCGCCACCGCCTTCGAGGGACTGGAAGGCGGCCGCCATGTCCGCCGCATAGAGGTTCCGGCGGGTGAAGTCGCGTTGGTGCCGGAGGCGCAACGCCATGGCCGGCCCGCCAACCGCGAGGGTTCCCAGCAGTACCGCCGTCGCGGTGGCGAAACCCGCGAGCGCCGGATGCCGCCGACACCACCGAAGGCCCCGCTCCAGCGGTCCGACCGGATGGGCCAGGATCGGTTCGTCCCTCAGGAAGCGGTCCAGCTCGTCCGCGACCTCGCCCGCCGTCGCATAGCGCCGCGCCGGCCGCTTCTCGAGGCACTTCATGCAGATCGTCTCGAGATCGCGCGGGACCCCGGTCCGGAATTCCCTCGGCCTCTTCGGATCCGTGTGGATCACCGCCTGCAACGTCGCCGCCAGCGTCTCGCACCGGAAGGGCGGTCGGTCGGTCAGCAGGAAGTAGAGGATCGCCCCGATGCCGAAGACGTCCGTCCGCACCCCGGTCTGGCCGAACGCCGCGCTGGCCTGCTCGGGCGCCATGAAGTTGGGCGAACCCGCGCCGTCCGTCGTGTGGTCGGCCTCGTGCACCCCCTTGGTCAGGCCGAAGTCCGTGATCTGGACCTGGTCGTTGCCGTCGATGATGACGTTGGTCGGCTTCAGGTCGCGGTGCAGAACGCCTCGGGAATGGGCGTAGTCGATCGCACGGGCGATGTCGCGGACGTAGCGGGCGATCTTCTCCGCCGGGAGCATGTTGGCCCGGACCAGCTGGTTCAGCGTGTGGCCCGGCACGTACTCCATCGAGAAGTACAGGAGCCCGTCCTCCACCCCAGCCTCATAGATGCCCACGATGTGCGGGTGGTCGAGGCTGGCCGCAGCCGCGGCCTCAGCCCTCAGGCGCAACTCCGCGTCGGGACCGGCGAACTCCCCACCCAGGAGCATCTTCACAGCGCAAAGGCGGTTCAGGACCGGCTGGCGGGCCTTGAAGACGACTCCGTTGCCACCACGGCCGATCTCCTCCAGAAGCAGATAGGCCCCCAATGGCCGCGGCAACGAAACGCCGCCTGCGGATCCGACGCGTGACTCCTGATCGCCTGCCACAAATCAACCATGTCGGGCGTTTCACGACGGGACAAGTCCCGGGGTGCCAGCTGCGCTGAAGGGACCGTCACCCAAGGCCGCAAAGCCGCCGGGGATTGGGAAGGAAGTCGCGGGTTTCCCGCGATGGAGTCGGACACCCATCGGTGATCGCGCTCGCGGACTTGGATTCGTGGTTTGGGAATGGAGTAGGTCCGCAGACTGGCGGCCGCGGCTACCTAGGGAGAATCGGGGATCAGAGCCGGGCGCGGATGCCGCGGATGCCACGGCCCAGCACAGGCACATGTTCCCAGAGTCCGGCACCGCTGTCCCAATAGTCCTGGTGCACCAGCACCCGGCCCTCGGCATCGAAGCGTACCCGGGTGATCCCGGGCGTCCGGATCACCTGCCCCTTCGCGATCCGCTTCATCCGCACCTCCATCGTCCACCGGAAGTAGTAGGTACCGTCGCCGGCCCGGGTGACGTCGTCCACCTTGGCCGTCACGGATTCCGCGGACTGCGCCGTGGACAGCAGATATGCGACAATGGCCGTGTTGCCGTCTCGGATCACGAGGGTGTCGTTGAAATGGGCATCCGCCGCGTAGACCGCCGGGGCCTTGGTCTCGATCGACTCCGGTGTGAACTCGGAGAGGAAATCCCGGAACCGCGCGATCGCCGCCGTCTCCTCCGCGCTTCCCGGAACCAGGCCGGGACGACCCCGGAAGCGTTCCAACGCCTGCTCGAGCGGGGCCGCCGAATCCACCCTTCCTGGCTCGGTTCGGCATCCGGTGCCGACGATGACCACCAACGTGAGGACTGGAATCAAAAGGCGAACCATGGCTGCACCATGGACCCGGGTGGCCCAGGGGCAACCTTCCCCCAGGGGCAATGCAAAGCCTCTGCCGGGCAACCCACGGTTGGTCTGGCTGGTGGCAATTCCTGTAGCAACTGGACGGGTTCGCCCCATCCCGCGTGGCCGGACCCATGAAATGTCCAATCCAAAGATCATCCAAGGCGGCATGGGTGCCGGCGTCTCCAACTGGCGGC
>JAIXUV010000079.1 GCA_027483345.1 Verrucomicrobiales bacterium
CCCGACGGCAACACGAACGACATCGTCCCCTGCGACTCCGTGCGGTCCATCCAGACGGGAGTGGTCATGGCGATGCCTTGGGATTCCGCGTTCCCGTGGTCGATGTAGCGGAAGAGCCGCATGAAGCCGCCCCCGGCCTCCTTCGTCTCCGCGACCCGGATCGCCGGGTAATCCCGGATCTCGAATCCCGGTGTCTTGCGCACGACCTGGTACGGGGCGGTCTGATAGCCGGCGCGCGTCAGGCTGCAGCCTCCGGCGAGGACGAGGGAGGAAGCGGCGAGGACGGAAAGGCCGATCTTGGCCCGGGAATTCATGGGCCACCCTACCGCGGATGTCGGCTGGGGCAAGGCGCGTGCGGGCCTCCGGAACCCGGCGTCGGGGTGGAGTTACGGGGTCGAACCGGATCTGTTTCCTTCCTGTCAAATCCCAGCGGTTCCCGTTACCCACCTTGACGTTTGCCCTGAGCTGGCCATTCTGCGCGGCCCTATAGGGGACACGGCTTTTATGCAGCACATCCGAAACATCGCGATCATCGCCCACGTCGATCACGGCAAGACGACTCTGGTCGATTGCCTCCTCAAGCAGTCCGGAACCTTCCGGCAGAACCAGGCGGAGACCCAGGTCGAGCGCCTCATGGACTCGATGGACCTTGAGAAGGAGAAGGGCATTACCATCCGGGCCAAGAACGCGGCGTTCAAGTACAAGGACTATCACGTCAACATCGTCGACACCCCGGGACACGCCGACTTCGGCGGCGAGGTGGAGCGCATCATGAACATGATCGACGGCGTGCTCCTCGTCGTCGATTCCGCCGAGGGTCCGCAGGCGCAGACCCGCTTCGTGTTGCGCAAGGCGCTCGAGGCCGGTGCGAAGCCGATCGTGGTCATCAACAAGATCGACCGCGACAACGCCAACCCGAAGAAGGTGCTCGACCTCGTGTTCGAGCTCTTCATGAGCCTCAACGCGACCGACGAGCAGCTCGACTTCCCGTTCATCTACTGCTCGGCCAAGCAGGGCTACGCCAAGCTCGAGCTGGAGCACGCTTCGGACACGATGGAGCCGCTCTTCGACGCCATCGTGAAGCACATCCCGCCCCCGCGCGCCAAGGCGGGCGAAGGCTTCCAGCTGCTGGTCGCCAACCTCGACTACTCCGAGTACATGGGCCGTATCGCCTTCGGCAAGATCGTCGAGGGCAAGGTGAAGGTCGGCGATCCCGCCATCTGCCGCCACGGCCACGGCCGCATCTCCAAGGGCAAGATCACGATGATCTACCACTTCGAGGGCATGAAGCGCGTCGAGATCGGCGACGCCTCCGCCGGTGACATCGTCGGCATCGCCGGCTTCGAGGACGTCTTCATCGGCGAGACCATCTGCGACAGCGAGGCCCGTGAGGCGCTGCCGTACATCCCCATCGATCCCCCGACCATCCAGATGGAGTTCGCCGTCAACGACGGCCCGCTGGCCGGCCAGGAGGGCAAGCTGGTGACCGCCCGCCACATCTGGGACCGCCTCGTGAAGGAGATCCGGACGAACGTCGCCCTGCGCATCGCCCAGACGAGCGATCCGAAGGTGTTCTCGGTCGCCGGCCGCGGTGAGATGCAGATCGCGATCCTCGTCGAGCAGATGCGTCGCGAGGGCTACGAGGTGCTGGTCAGCCGGCCCGAGGTGCTCTGGAAGAAGGGCCCGGATGGCGAACCCCTGGAGCCGATCGAGAAGGTGTACGTCGAGGTCCCCAACGAGAACCTCGGCTCCGTGATGGAGAACCTCTCCTTCCGCAAGGCGACGATCACGAACATGTCCCACGTCGGCAGCCAGGTCTCCGTCGAGGCGCTGGCCCCGACCCGCGGCCTGATCGGCTTCGAGACCGACCTGGTCAACATGACCAAGGGCATGGGCGTCATGAGCCACCTGTTCCACGAGTACGGCACCGACCGCGGCGAGATCGCGGCCCGCAAGAACGGCTCCCTGGTCTCCATGGACACCGGCGAGGCCACCTCCTACGCGCTGAACATGGTCCAGGAACGCGGCCGCCTCATGGTCGAGGCCGGCGACCAGATCTACGTCGGCATGATCGTCGGCGAGAACGCCCGCGAGAACGACATCCCGGTGAACCCGGTGAAGGAGAAGAAGCTGACCAACATGCGTTCGCAGGGCGACGGCAAGGGCATCCAGCTCAACCCGCCCCTGAAGCTGAGCCTTGAGCGCGCGTTGGAGTACATCGACGTCGACGAGTACGTCGAGGCCACGCCGAAGAGCCTCCGCCTGCGCAAGAAGATCCTCGACGAGGGCCTGCGCCGCCGTTCGGAGAAGGGCCGGAAGATCAAGTTCATCGAGGAGCAGTAATCCTCCGGACGGATCCGCGGCAGAACGAAGGCCGGTCGAAGCACCCCAGGTGCCTCGACCGGCCTTTTCCATTTGCTGCATCCGCCTTTCAGCGGCGGCGGTGATGCGCCTTTCGGATCTCCGACGATTCCCGCGAGGCGGTGCTCGACGTCGGCGCTTCAGCCGGCTCGCCAGCTCAGAAGTAGCCGGCCTTCTTGCGGTCTTCCATGGCGGCCTCGCTCGCCTTGTCGTCGTTGCGGGTGCCCCGTTCGGTGACCCGCGCCGCGGCGATCTCGGTGATGATGTCGGACACCGACTCCGCCGGACTCTCGATCATGCCGGTGCTGATCATGTCCGCGATGGTGCGGACGCGGACGACCATGGACTTCACCGTCTCGTTCGGACGCGGGCGGGCGCCGGCGTAGGGATCGGGCCGGGTGGCGTCGGCGTGTTCCGGCGGCACGGGCAGCCACTGTCCGCCGCGTCGGAAGCATTCGCGGTGGTGGCTGAAGTAGATGTTCGGGACCTCGAGCTTCTCGCGCTGGATGTATTCCCAGACGTCCATCTCGGTCCAGTTGGAGAGCGGGAACACGCGCATGTTCTCCGCGGCGTTGAGGCGGGCGTTGTAGAGGTTCCAGATCTCGGGACGCTGGTTCTTGGGGTCCCACTGTCCGAAGGCGTCGCGGAAGCTGAAGAACCGTTCCTTGGCGCGGGCCTTCTCCTCGTCGCGCCGGGCGCCGCCGATGCAGCAGTCGAAGCGGAACTCCTCGATAGCGCCGAGCAGCACGGGGATCTGTAGCCGGTTGCGGCTGACCTCGCCGGGTGCCGGGGTGGCGCTGCCGTTGGCGATGGCCTGGTCCACGGTGCGGACGATCAGCTTCGCCCCCAGCTCCTTCGCCCGGCGGTCGCGGAACTCGATGAGTTCGGGGAACTCGTGGCCGGTCTCGACGTTGAGGAAGGGCATCGGGATGTCCGACGGACGGAACGCCTTCTCGGCGAGGCGCAGGATGCAGATCGAATCCTTGCCCCCGGAGAAGAGGATCGCTGGGCGTTCGAACTCGGCGGCCACCTCCCGCAGGATGTGGATGGCCTCGGTCTCAAGGTGCTGGAGATGGTCGAGATGGTAGCTGCTCATGTTCTGCGGTTGCGTTGCTTGGAGAATGACACGGATTTCACGGATGGCCGTCGAGAGGCCTCAGAGGACGACCCGTTTCCAGTCGAGGGAATCTGCTCCGAAATTGACCAGCAGCCCGACACGAAGGCGGGAGGCTGCGAGGTAGTTCAGGACCTGTTTCGTGTGGGCTTCGCCGATGCGTTCGACGGCCTTCGCCTCGAAGATGATCCTGTCCCACACGACGAAGTCGGCGAAGTAGGGATGCCTGAGCAAGGCTCCCTTGTAGGTGATCTGGAACCGCTTCTCCCGTTCGAAGGGAATCCCGGCCCGTGACAGCTCCACGACCATCGCGTCCTTGTAGACGATCTCGTCGTGACCCCGGCCCAGTTCGCGATGGATCTCCATGCACAGGCCGATCAGTCGGTGAGTCTCCTCTCGATGCAGCAGTTCCGCCATGGGCGGGACCCATCGGAACTCCGTGGAATCCGTGTCTCAATGGGCACCCACCGCCTTGCCTCCCCAGCCGGCGTGGAGGCCACATTCGCGCTTCTCGTCGGCCTTGGCGGGATCGAAGTAGTCCCACTCGTTCGGCAGGTCGTTCGCCTTCAGGTAGGCCTCCATCTCGGCGTCGCTCCAGTGGAACACCGGGCTCAGCTTGATCTCGGCGCCGAAGTTCCCGTCGGCGCCGACGATGTCGAGTCCGGCGCGGTTCGGGTTCTGCACCTTGCGCAACGCCGTGATCCAGACGGTCGGCGCCATCTCGCGCATGCCGCGCTGGAACGGCTCCAGCTTCATCACGGTGCTGAACGCCTTGATCCGCTCCTCGTTCTCCGGGGTCGGCTCCGGCATGCCGCCATGGACGGCGTCGTAGTGGGCCGGGGTCAGGCGGGGCAGGTAGGCGTGGATGTTGAGCCCGAGCCGCTTCCTGAGGTCCTCCGCATGGCGGTAGGTGGCCGCGCGGTTGTAGCCGTGGTCGACCCAGAGAACCCGGATGTCGGGTTGGATCCGGGTGACGAGGTGCAGGATCACGGCCTCGTAGGGCCGGAAGTTGGTGGAGACGACGGCGCGGCCGCGGGCCTGCTCAAGGCCCCAACGGACGACGTCGAGGGCGGGAAGGCCACGCAGTTCGGCGTTGGCCTGGGCGATCTGTTCGGTGGTCATGAATCTAGACTTCGGGAAGGTTTTCGAGGTCGGCCAAATCCTTGTGACGTCCGCTTGCCTTCTTGTTGGCGCGGAGATCCGCGAGAGAGATCAACTTTATGGGAACCCCATCCAGGGCCGCGTCCACACGTCTCCGGTAGGCTTCCGGAAACCTCAAGCCGGAGGCGTTCTGGATCACCTCGATCTTTGTCGGAACCCGTCCAAGGAAGAGCGTCTCGTTGTTCTCGAGGAAGTTCATGTCCAGTCCGGGCAGGTCTTCCCCGAAGAAGTTCCGTATCGCCTCCAGGAGCTTGGCGAAATTGGTTTCGGAAACCCCGATCCAGAAATCGATGTCCTCCGTGAACCGATGGTAGCCGTAGTGGTTGACGGCGAAGCCTCCGACGAGGAGGTACTCAACCTCGGCGCGGTTCAACGACTCCAAAAACTCGCGGAATTCGGGCGTTAACTGCCTCTTCGCCATAGATTCGTATCCTCAGCTCCTCGAGGGCCTCCATCCGCTCCCCCGGCGTCCGGCCCCTCCAATAGTCCCGCAGCTCCGAGTCCGACTCGGCGAACGAGGCCGAGCCGAACACGCGATATCGGGCATGTCGCTTGGGATGGATGCCGTCGCCGTCCATGGGACTCAAGACGCCGTCGTCACCGGAGGCTGATCTTTCCAGAACACCCGCTCGACCCAGTCGCCGAAGCGTTCGCCGTCGAGGCGCTCGGACTTGTACCGGAGGAGCAACGGGCGCAGCTCGGTCTCGATCTCGGTGTCCTTCATCATCTCCTTCCACACCTTGTTGAGGCGGGTGCCGTTCTCGTTGCCGCCGAGCCACACCTGATACCGGCCCGGGCCCTTCCCGACGAAGCCGATCTCGGCCATGTACGGACGGGCGCAGCCGTTGGGGCAGCCGGTCATGCGGATGATGATCTCCTGGTCGCCGATGCCGACCTCGGCGGTGAGCGCCTGGATGCGGTCGAGCAGCGACGGGAGGAAACGCTCGGATTCGGCGAGGCCGAGTCCGCAGGTCGGCATGGAGGGGCAGGACATCGCGGCGAGGTGCAGGATGCCCGCCTGCTTCTCGGTCTTCACCCCGTGCTCGTGGAGCAGGGCGGTGATGCCGTCCTTCTCGGCGTCGGAGACGTTGCAGAGCAGGACGTTCTGGTTCGCCGACAGGCGGAACTCGACGGAGTCGAAGCGCTCGGCCACGCGGCGCAGCGCGGTCTTCTGCAGGACCGTCTCCGTGTCCTTGATGCGGCCCGAGGAGACGAACAGCGTCAGGAACCACTTCCCGTCCATGCCCTTCTGCCAGCCGTAGGTGTCGCTGGTGGTGATGAAGCGGACCGGCTTCGCATCCTCGAGCTTGGCGCCGATGCGGGCCTCGACCTCGGCGCGGAACCATTCCACGCCCTTCTCCTGCAGCACGTACTTGAGACGGGCGTGCTTGCGGTCGGTGCGGTCGCCGAAGTCGCGGTGGACGGTGAGGACCGCCTTGGCGACGTCGACGAGGCGATGACGGGGGAAGTAGCCGACCACGTCCGCGAGGCGCGGGTAGGTGATGGTGTTGCCGTGGCTGCGGCCCATGCCGCCGCCGGCGGTCAGGTTGTAGCCGACGACCTGGTCGTTCTCGATGATGGCGACGAAGCCGAGGCAGTTGGTGAACAGGTCGACGTCGTTGACCGGCGGGATGACGAAGGCGGTCTTGAACTTCCGCGGCAGGTAGGTCTTGCCGTAGAGCGGGTCGACGAAGTCCTTGTTCTCGGCCGAGTCCAGGTTGAGCTGGACGCCGTCCACCCAGATGGAGTGGTAGGCCTTGGTCTGGGGCAGGAGCTTCTCGGAGACGAGCTTGGAGTCCTCGAACACCTGCTGGCGGGCCACGCTGATCGCCGGGGCCGGCGAGGCCATGACGTTGCGGTTCACGTCGCCGCACGCGGCCAGGGTGTCGACCATCGCCTGGTTGATCTCCTTCATCAGGGGACCGAGGCGGTCCTTCACGACGCCGTGGAACTGGATGCTCTGGCGGGTGGTCACCCGGAGCGTGTTGTTCGCCCGCTGGGTGGCGAGGTCGTCCATGGCGATCCACTGCTTCGCCGACAGCACGCCGCCGGGGATGCGGCCGCGGATCATCCAGATGTAGAGCTTGCCGGTCTTGCGCAGGTCCCGGTCGTCCTGCTGGTAGATGCCGTGGAACTTCAGGAACTGCTCGTCGTCCGCCGAGAAGCAGGCGGCCGAGCTGTCCGCCAGCGTGGCGGCGATGTTGCCCGCCAACGTGGGGATGGCGGTTTTCAGTTCCTCGTTGCGGGACGGCTTCTTCTCGGTCGGGGCAGCGGTGCTCATTTCAATGGTTCTGATCGCGTCGCAAGGACGGCTTCCCAGTATCGCCGGAGCCGGTCCTGAATCAATCGCGGAAAACTCCGAGAGACGACCGGATGACTTGGGAATCGGCCGCAAACCGCTGATGTGCAGCGATGGCATCGGATACCGTGTGCCGGGAATCGGCCGCTGGAATTTCGGTTTGCCGGACCGGCGCGGGCTCCGCCAGATTGGGCGCGATGCAATCGACCTTTTCGGGACCGGTATTCGTGGTGCGGGACAACATCGACACCGACCAGATCATCCCGGCCCAGTTCCTCAACCTGATCCCCACGATCGCCGAGGAGTACGAGAAGCTGGGCTCCTACGCCCTGTGGGGACTGCCGGAGGCGCTGTATCCGACGCGCTTCGTGAAGGAGGGCGGGCTGGACACCGACTACCCGATCGTCATCGCCGGACGGAACTTCGGCTGCGGCAGCTCGCGTGAGCACGCCCCGATCGCCATGGGCTCGGCCAACTGCCAGGCCGTGGTGGCGGAGAGCTACGCCCGCATCTTCTTCCGCAACTGCGTCGCCACCGGCGAGCTGTACCCAATCGAGACCGCGGACCGCCTGTGCGAGATCTTCAAGACGGGCGACCTCGCGACGATCGACATCGACGCGAACACCATCCGCCACGAGGGCACCGGAAAGGTCTATGAGCTCAAGCCGCTCGGCGAGGTCCGGCCGGTGGTGGATGCCGGTGGCATCTTCGACTACGCCCGTCAGACCGGCATGATCCCGCAGAAGGCCTGAGCCTTCGGGAAGCGGCTCTCCGATCCTCCGCCGGCGATTCGCCGCGGGCCGACCATGGGCGAACGCTACGACAGCACCGCGGCGGAACATTATGCCGCGTACCGTCCGCCGCTCCACCCGCGGATCCTCGAACGGCTGGTCGGTCCCTCGGAGGAATTCGCGTCCGGACTCGACGTCGGCTGCGGCACCGGGATCTCGTCCGTCGCCCTCGCCCGGCATTGCCGGGCGGTCACAGGCATCGACCCGAGCGCCTCGATGCTGGAACGCGCCGAGCCGCATCCGCGGGTCGTGTACCGTTCCGGAACCGGGGCCGTGCCGGGCGCGCTGCCGGGTTCGCCGTTCGACGTGGTCGCCTTCGCGGGTTCGCTGTTCTACACGAAGTCCGCGGAGCTTCGGCGCGGACTCCTCGACCTTTGCCGCGAAGGGGCACCCTGGTTGGTCTACGACTTCGAGATCCTGCTGGATCCGGTCCTGGCCGCGCTGGGAGCAGGGGTCCGGTCCGAGGCCTCGGACTACGACCACACCGTGGACCTTTCGGATTGGGAGGGATTCGAGACGGTGATCCGCGGTCGCGAACGGATCCGCCTGGAGGTCCGTTCCGTCGAGATGGTGCACCTGCTTCTCTCGGACTCGAACCGTCACGATGCGCTGGCCGAGCGGCATGGGAACACCGACCTGTTTGGGACGTTGGTGAAGCTCGTGGAACGCGATCCAGGACTTCGCGGCCTCGAGGCCGAGATCCATTTCAGCCGCCATCGCGGCCCGGGCGGTTGCGCCTGAGCCGAGAAGGCGGAAGAACCCCTCGCGCAACGCCGCGAAGCCTCCGGTCGGTGACCGCCTCTCCCATCTGAAACCCCGCTTCTTCCTCCCCGACCGGTTGCCAGACCGGACCTGTGTGGCCAGCGTGGAGTCCTGCCTTCCATGCCTTCCCAACTCCGTCGTCTTCGGAACCTGATCCAGCTGACCGGCGCGGGACTCGGGCTTCTCACGCTGTCGTTGCCATCGTCGACGCTCCGGGCCGAGACGGTGGTGGTGCGTCCGGCACCGGCGCCCGGGCCTGCCGACAATCCGCTCAAGGGATTCGTCCCCTACGCCGGCAAAGCCCGCGATTTCCCCCACTCGCTCGAGTTCGGCTACCTCGCGCTGTCGGAACTGATGGTCGGCCCGTCGGAGTTCGACTGGGGGCCGATGGAACGCTTGCTCGACGACGTCGCGTCGCGGGGCTGCCAGACGGTCTTCCGGATCTGGATGGAGTATCCCAAGCGCCCCACCGGCGTGCCGACGTGGCTGGTCGCCGACGGCCTGAAGCTCCGGGGTTGGGGCGGGGCCGATGCGAGGGACGGGGCTGCGGAGACGGACCGGACGCCGGACTACGAGGATCCGCGTCTGAGGTCGGCCTTGAAGCGCTTCATCGCGGCCCTGGGCAGACGCTACGACGGCGATCCCCGCATCGGGTTCGTCACCGCAGGGCTCCTGGGCAGTTGGGGCGAGTGGCACACGCATCCCCACGCCGAGTGGTTCGCCTCGAAGGCGGTGCAGGC
>JAIXUV010000376.1 GCA_027483345.1 Verrucomicrobiales bacterium
CCGACGCCGTCCGAGATCTACTACTTCCGGATGAAGCCGGGAACCCTTTGATCCGATGAAGCTTCGCCTCTCCACAACCCGGCGGACCTCCCGCGGCTTCTCCCTCCTGGAGATGATGATCGCCGTGGGCATGCTCACGATCGTCATCTTGGCCTTGTATGCCATGTTCGACCAGACCCAGAAGGCGCTGCGCCAGGCCCTGAATCAGGTCGATGTCTCCGAGGGAGGCCGTTCTGCGCTCGACCTCATCGTTCGTCGTGCCGAGCGCGCCGCTTCTCCGCAGGTGCAGGACTCGCTGAATCTGGTGATCAAGCCGGCCAATGCGATCGGTTACTCCTTGGTGTTCGACGGGCAAGAGGCCGTCGCGGACCGGACGCGTCCGCTGCGTTTCGACGAGGTCTTCTTCACCTATCCCATTGCGGGTGGACTCTGGCACGTCGCCGGATTCTTCGTGGCCCCAGACCAGGCGTCGCCGGCCACCAACACCGCCACGGTGGGACTTTCTTCGCTCTACCTCATCGATGAGGCGCTTCCGAACACGAACCTCGTCCGTGCCCTTGATTCCGCGAACCTGATTCCGGGTGGCTCCTCCGACCCGGCGACCATACCTCCGTTGAGGCTCTCCGGAACGTTCGCGGTCCAGACCAACCTCCTTACCGGACGCGTCGTGACTCCGGCATTCCCGTCGGGAACCGTCCGCGCGGATGCGGTTCGCCTCATCGAAGGCGTCATCCAGTTCCGCGTCACCGCTTTCGATGCCGATGGGCGTCCCTACGATCGCACGCACCCGATCATCGCCGACCTCGCCGCACCCCGGGCGGGAGCCAACACCAACCGACCGGTCCATCGGATCGTCACGCCGGACAGCTGGCTCTCCACCAACCAAGTCTCGGGCATTTCCCGGCCGCTGCCGATTTCGATCGAAGTGGTGGACGTCGAAACCGGCCAAGTGAACGCGCAGTTCCGCGGGACGAATCTTCCGACGGCCTTGGAGATCGAGGTGACCCTTCTCGACGGCAAGCAGCTCGACCAGTTCCGTTCGCTTCCTGAGACCGTGGACGTCCGCAACCGGTGGCTGGCCAACAACTCCGGCGCCATCCAGACCCTCCGCCAGCGGGTGGCCCTCCGTACCGCGCCCCAATGAAACCCATTTCCCATCAGTCCGCCCGGCGTGGCGTGGCGCTGGTCATCACGTTGATCATGCTCGCGGTGGTGACCGTCACCGCCGTGGCATTCCTCACCGTCGCCCGCCGTGAAAGGGCCGCCGTCGCCGCCGCTGGCGACCAGGCCGATGCCCGGATCGCCGCCGACGCCGCGCTGACCCGCGCCCGCGCCCACATCCTCGCCCAGATGGCCTCGGCCACCTCGCGCATCGCTCCGACGCTTTTCGTCTCCACCAATTTCGTCTCCCCGATCTTCAATCCGGGGCTCTCCGCGGCGGAGTTGCCCTTCCCGGGAACTTTGGCCCAGTCCAACCGCTGGTACTCGGCGCTGACCAACGTCTCCTACCTCCTGCACACCGGCATCGACACCGGCCGCCCCTTCAACCTCAACAGCTCCGCGGACGCCCTCGAGTACCGCCGGATGTTGGCGAACCTGCTCTACGATCCGCGGGTTCCTGTGGTCGCCCAGACTGCGCGCATCAACACGTTGCCGGGGGCGCTTGAGGACCGTTTCTACCTCGACCTGAACCGCAACGGACGCTTCGACACCAACGGCTGGATCCTTGAGCGGAACGACAACGGCGTGGCCATCGGCACCAACCGGCTGTGGCATGTCGGCGACCCCGAGTGGATCGGCGTCCTCGCCGACCCCGACCGTCCGCATTCCGGCAACAACCGGTTCCTCTACCGGATCGCCTACGTGGTTGTTCCCGCCGACCGGACCCTGGATCTCAACTACGTCCACAACCAGGCCCGCAATCCGGTTGCCACCGACAGCCGGTACCTTCGCAACCAGGGTGTCGGCTCCTGGGAGCTCAACCTCGCCGCCTACTTCCGGGACCTGAACACCAATCTCTGGCGGAACTACAACTACCAGACCACGGCGGCCAACACCGGGAACACCTTTGAACATGCGTTCAACATCTGGTCCCGCCGCCGCGTCGGCTTCCAGCCTCTCCGCGGCACGGCTCAGGAGATCTTCGCCGACGACTCGCGTCCTTCCGCCGGCGCCCCCGGCGACGTCGCCGCCGCCGGCCGGGTCTTCCCACGCAATTTCGTCGACGACCTTTCCAACGGCCCGCTCATCCAGACTCTCGACGAGATCCGCAACCCGGGTCTCCTCGGTGATCCGGACGTGGTCAATGTCCGCTGGTCTGGTGCCGATCCCACGGTCTTCTTCGGATCGCCGTTCGAGCTGGTTTACGATCCGTCGCTGCTGGGTTTCGGAAGCGGCGTCATCTGGACCAACCTCGACACCCGCCGGGCGGCCTTTGGTGGGCAGTTGGTCTCCCCCACGGAAGCCTCCCTCTCCACCTACGACGCCTACACCTACTACCGGCTCCTCGGTTCCCTCGGCACCGACAGCTCCGATGGCCGCATCGAGTCCGGAGTGGACCGCGCGGGTCGCTATTACCGACGTGGCAAGCTGAACCTGAACTTCCAGTCCACGGACCCGTCCGATCCGAAGTCCGCGGCGGCAAACCTCGTGGTGACCAACGGAGCCGCAAACGGGACCGCCACCGCGTTCGTACCGTGGTCGGCGACCAACTGGATGCGCTTGGCTTCCGACCGCCTGCTGCGGCGTGAGTTCGAGACCGGGCTTCCGGAGACCAACAACTTCGCCTTCCGCGATTCCCGCGGAAACCGGATCCGCCCCACGGCCACGCTCCCGGCGGCCCATGGCATCCCCCTCGCTGGGCGTGGCTCGGTGACCAATACGACCGGCAGTCTCCCCGTGGTCAGTGTCACGAACTACCACTACTCCGCCCAGGCACACCGCCTTCTCCAGCTTGCGGCCAACATCCACGAGGTCCGCACGAACATCGTCGGCGGACGGGGCCGGGAGCCGTTCCCGCCTCACATCTACCGTCCCACCTTCTACCGTCAGGACACCCCCGCGGGTTCGGTGGTGCGTCTCGGTGGCCTGGAAGAGATCACCAACGCCAATGTCGTCCTCAATACGGCTTGGACCAACTGGCTGGACTTCGACTCGATCGACGACATCTCCAGGCTCCCGGACAACCCGATCACCCCGCTCCGCACGAACGCCTTCGGGATTCCCTTCGTGGTCGGCGCGAAGCAGAACCAGACCGGCACCAACGCGCTGGGCCTTCCCAAGTTCAACGAGTCGTTCTGGCAGACCCGGGTCCGCACGGGTCGCCGTCTGGTGATCCAGCGTCCGAACGCGCAGGCCGTCCGTCCGACCAACGAAGTGGCCCTGAGCCGCTTGGGCTTCGAGAAGTTCGGCCAGTACACCTTCGAATTCGTCAACATCGCCGCCGCCGAGGCCTGGAACTCCTATCTCACCGCGTTTCCTTCCGACCGCCCGTTGCGGGTGATCGCCACCAACTGGACCGAGGTGGTGGTCTACGATGGCAACTACGCCAACACCACGACGCTGCCCTACGGTCGTGCCCTCTCGATCCCGCAGCCACTCAATCCCCTGCTGCCGGTCACCACGGCCAACCCGCTCGTCTTCAACCGGACCAACTTCTCGGTGCAGTTCGGCAACGTGGTCCGGATCGGCGACGGCAACCCCGGCTACAAGGCGCGCTGGGATGCCCGCGAGTTCATTCCGGCCTTGAACACCAATGCCGTCTTCGGATTCGTATTCAACCCGATCCAGGAGTCGATCTTCCCGCTCACCCAGACCAACAACCCGCAGTCGATGTTCCGCCTGCCGTCGCCGCGCCAGGACCGGATGCTTCCGCGCCTAGCGGTCGCGGTGACCAACCGGTTGGTCTTCGCCATCGTGGACGACAGCTTCAACCCACCGCGCCTGCTGGATTTCGTGAACCTCAAGAGCGGCACGGTGCAGAGCAACCTGCTCGACAACCTCTTCTTCGACGCGAACGGGAACATCCCGGGAATCGCGGGGGATGCCGGGTTCAACAACGGCTTCGCCAACACGGGCGGGGCCTTGGGTGCCGGTACCGGGGCCGTGACGCCCCTCACCATGTCGGAGCTGTGGCTGACCAACATCGTCGCCGGACAAGTGATCCCTGCCGGGTTCGAGAACCAGTTCCGGGCTTCGCTCATTCCGGACTACGTCCAGCAGCTCTGGGTGGCTCCGATCGTCCGTGGCGTGCGCACGACCGGTGATCCGCGTGTGGATGCCGCGTTGGGTCTCCGGGCATTCCTGTATGGCGTCAATTCCGTGCCGCGCAGCCAGATGGACATCGCTCAGCGGGAACTCGACCGCATGACCGCCGCCGCCGGGGCGGTGAACGGCAATCGGATCCAGGTCGGCTACAATCCGGCTTCGGACGTCTTCCTGACCGAGCGCCGCATGGCCAACGATCCGTTCGTCCACTACACGAAAGAGGACCTCCAGCCTGGCGGGATCGTCTACACCTATCCGGCAGGTTACTGGAAGTTCTACCCCGATGTCTTCCCGCAGTCGAACGGACGTCCGCCCGAGGTTGCCGGACAGCAGGTCGACTACCGGATCAACGACAACCAGATCGCCTACGAGAGCGGCACCGGATTGGTCGCCATCATCAATCAGACCAACCGGGTGGCGGCGCCGTCGAAATACCTGACCGCCTACGCCCCTTGGGGAACCAATGCGAACCTTGGTACCGGCGTGGCCAACTTCGAGTTGGCGTTCGACATGTCGTTCAAGGACCCGCTCGTTTACGGGACCCACTCTTGGGCCTTCCCCACGCCCACCAACGGCTTGGCCAACGTCGGTCAACTTGGACGCATCCATCGCGGATCCCCGTGGCAGACGGTCTATCTGAAGAACCTGATCGCCCCGGCGGAACCGAACGAGGAACTCCAGCATTTCGGTGATCGACACCACTGGAAGATGTGGTCCGGCAGCTACGGTACCCATCCCACCAACGACTGGGCCCTGCTGGATCTCTTCACCGCGGCGATGAACGAGAACGCCGCCCGTGGAACCGTCGCGGTCAACCAGACCAACCTCGCAGCTTGGTCGGCCATCCTCGCCGGAGTGCCGGTCATCCGTAAGGAGAACCAGAATTACACGACCGCGATCGTCGGGACGGCGTTGGCTGGTAATCAGGAACTGCTCAGGATCGTTGCCGGCTACACCAACCAGGCCGGCTTCTTCCAGCCTGGCATCGTTTCCGGCTTCATCCACACCAACCCGTCCCCGTCGGAGCCGTTCATCGAGATGCCGCTTCCGGCTGGTGGCACGTTCACCGCCCAGCCCCGGCGCCGGTCTCTTCCGCGATTTGAGTCGATGGGCGAGATTTGCTCCGTGGCGACTCTGTCGGTGGGCTCGCCATTCCTCGAGGATGCGGAAACGACGCCCAACTTCCCCGACCGGCCCCTGGCCGAGGACGAGGTCATCGAACGTATTCCTCAGCAGATCCTCTCGCTGCTGAAGGCCGATGAACCGCGTTATGTGATCTACAGCTGGGCTCAGACGCTCAAGCCGGCCGCCGGAGCCACGGTCACGGCGCCGGGTCCTTATTTCGGTCTCGTCACCAACTACGTGGTTACGGGCGAGTTCGCCACCAAGACCGTCGTCCGGATCGAAGGGTCCATCTCCGGCGACCAGCCGGTGACCCAGAACCTGCGCCCCGTGGTCGAAGACCACCGCGTCATCACCTCGGAGTAAACGCCGAACCCCGCTTCCGTCATGCGCCTGTCCCGTCGTCTGATCCCCGCGCTCGCGCTCGTCGCGCTGCTCCTCGGCGTCCATCGCTGGATGCACCCACCTGCGTCGACCCGCTTCCTCGACGCTGGGCGTGAAGCTGCGTCGTCTCCGGCACCGGCACCGCTCCCGGTCCCAACGGCTCCGGATGCCTCCGTCGTCGCGGCCAAGAGACTCGCCTTTGTTGAATTGGCCCCCGGCCAGCGTCCCGCGCCGTCCGACACCAACTTCCCCTGGCGTGCCCGGAACTCCTCCCGGCCGTTGTCCGCATTGCGTCGTGACGCGCGCGTCCTCGACTTGCGGAACGCTTTGCTCGACACCGCCTCTGGGAATCCGCTTCCGCTTCCGCACGGACTGGTCGCAGGTGCCGAACCCGGATTCCATGTGGTCCAGGGTGTCCGGGAGCCGGATCGCGCCTTCCGCGAGAAGATCGAGGCGGCTGGACTCAGGATCGTTTCCTACGTCCCGAACAACGCCTTCCTCGTGCACGGTTCGGATGCCGCCGTCGAGTCCTTGGCCCAGGATCCCGACGTCGCCGCCATCCCGGCTTGGCAGCCGTCCTTCAAGCTGGAGCCTGAGCTGCTGGCCCGCGTCATCGACGGTGTTCCGTTGGAGCCCGGCGAACGCCTGATGATCTCCATCGTCGAGGATTCGGCGATGCAGCGTCTGGCGGGGCATGGGGTCCGTGAGGTGGCCCGGCAACGCAGTCCCTTTGGGACGTTGGTCACCGTCGAGGCGCCGGCCGATTCCCTCGTGGCGCTCGCCCAGTCGCCGGACATCCACCTGATCGAGAAGGCGAATCGCCGCGAGTTGCTCAACGACCGGTCGGCCTACCTTTTGGGAAGCGTCACGGACATCACCAACCGTGTTTCCTTCGATGGCCTGACCGGCAGCAACATCGTCATCAACATCAACGATTCCGGCATCGACTGGACCCATCCCGACCTGACCACCAACCGGGTGTCCACGGTCGGGTCGCAGACCAATCTCCTCACCGACACCGACGGCCACGGCACGCATGTTGCCGGGACCATCGCGGGCAGCGGTGAGAGGTCGACCGAACTGACCGGCGTCGGCGCGGCCCAAGGGTCGGTGACCAACGCGAGTTTCCAGGGGCACGCACCCAACGCGAAGCTCTTCATCCTGCCAATCGACCTCCAGACCGGTCCGACGATCTCGGACACGTTCCTCCAGGAGCAGGCAGCGAAGACCAACGCCCTGATCTCCAACAACAGCTGGGGCTACGTCGGTGCCTACGACTACAACTCGATCTCGGCGAGCTACGACATGGCCTCGCGGGACGCGTTGCCCGAGCAGTCCGGTGAGCAGCCGGTGTTGTTCGTGTTCGCGGCGGGCAATTCCGGTGGCGGCGGCGACAACGGTGTGGGCGGCTTCCGCGGTACCGTTTCCGCCCCGGGCAACGCCAAGAATGTCCTGACCGTCGGCGCCCTCGAGAGCGAACGCCGGCTGACCAACGCCGTCGTCCTCGACGACCAGGGGCGTGTGATCTTTGCCGGTGGCCGCCAGTTCCGGGTTCCCGAGACCAATGCGACCCTCCGCACCAACCTGGTGTTGCTCCCGGCCACGGATTCCGACACCGAAGTGGCCGGCTTCTCGAGCCGAGGCAATGTCGGCATCGGATTCGAGGGCGACTTCGGACGCTTCAAGCCGGACCTCGTTGCGCCCGGCAGCCAGATCCTTTCCGCCCGCTCCTCGCAGTGGAAGCTGGAGGACGAGTACGACACCAACTCCGTCCAATACGCGGTCTTCGACGACCTGAATCGTCCTGTCGGTCCTTGGTACCGCTTCCTTTCCGGGACTTCGATGGCCGCGCCCGCGGTCTCCGGCATGCTGGCCCAGCTTCAGGAGTTCTGGCGCCGGCCCAATCGGTCGATTCCGAACTACCTCGAGGCCGCTGCCTACAAGGCGCTGCTGATCAACAGCGCCCGCCCCACTTCGGACACCTACAACCCCGACCTCCGGGCGACCATCAACTACGGAGGCTGGGGCCGCCCCAGTCTCCAACAGGCCGTCAACTCCGGCGTCCGCGCCGTGGACGGCGAGGGTTCGCTCCAGACCGAGCTCGAGGGCTATGCCGGCGAACTCTTCACCGGCGCCAGCCACTTTGTCCGCGTGCGCCCCGAGCCCACCGAAGACGGCACGAACAAGCCGTTCCGGTTGACCCTCGTCTGGACCGACCCGCCCGGAAATCCGGCGGCCGGTGTCAAGCTGGTCAACGACCTCGACCTCGTGGTCTCCAACACGGTCACCGGTGAGGTGTTCGTCGGAAACGACTTCGGCCGCGGCGGATTCACTGTCTCCCGGCCTGGGACGAACCTGTTCGAGGTCGTGGAAGAGGGCGTCACCAACTCCATCTTCGATGCTGTCAACAACGTCGAGCGCATCGTCCTCGAGCCGCCGCTGTCCTCGGAATACGTCGTCCAGGTGCTGGCCCGTCGGGTCAATGTCAACGCGCTGGCTTCTCGTCTGCCGTCGGCGGTCGCCAACCGCACCAACATCCTCCAAGACTTCGTGGTGGCGATCTCCGCGGATGGCGCCACGAACACGCCGATCGTGGCGACCGCCGAGATCCTGAGCACCGCCACCGGCGGCCTCTCAGTGGTGGAGGCGCCGCCCATCACGGTCATCGCCACGAATGGCATCCCGGTTTCCGCGGCCCGTGCGGGTGCGAATTCGCCGTTGGTCGGCGGCCGGATCGGCAGCTCCAACCAGTGGCACTTCTTCGTCTTCACCAACCGCCTCGACACCAACGCCGCGTTGGCGACGGGACTCACCAATGGCCGTTTCGTCGAGTTCACCATCTCGTCGGCGGTGAATCTGGCCCGTCCGCGCGGGACCGGGAGCACCTCCACCCGTCTCCGTGATCCGAATCCGGGTCCCGACCTCGACCTATACGTCTCCCGCGACCGGGGGCTTACGAATCTGGCGGCCACTGTGGTGGGCACCGCTCTCCGGTCGGCTCGGCAAGGCGGGGAGGAACGCATCGAGATCACCAACGCCCCGGCGAACGGCGAGGTCTACTACATCGGCGTCAAGGCCGAGGACCAGCAGGCGGGCGAGTTCGAGTTGATCGTCCGCAGCAGCGACCAGCCCTTCGCCGCCCTCGGGCCGAACGGGTATGAGCTGTTGATGACCCCGATCGGCGGCTCCCGGGTGATCCCGGACGGCACCCCGGACCAGCCGGGCGTGATCCGCTACTTCGGAACGGGTCCTTCTGGCTTGGTACGGAACGTCACCTTCATCCAGTCGTTGATCCACCAGAACTTCCTCGATCTCCAGGGGACGCTCATCCATCTCGGCTACGGCGCCACCATCAACAACCGGCGCGCCATTCGGGATTCCAGCGCGGGTCAGTATCTGGTCTCCGGTGGTGTGGACGGCCTCTACGACGACATCCCGGGCTTGCGCTTCCCCACGGGGCAGCCGACCGACGGCCCCAGCACGACGCTCCTCGACTTCGCCGGACTCCAGATCGGCGGCAGCTGGAACTACCTGCTCCAGGATGACGTCTTGGGCGCCTCCGGTTCCCTGAACCGCGTCCAAGTCCAGGTCCAGCCCCAGATCGTTCCCAATTTCGACGAGATCGTCTTCGAGAACATCTGTTTGCCTCCGGGTGGCTACGACTTCCGGTTCCGCTACGTGCCGCCCGATGCGAGCCGCTTCATCATCCAGATCACCAACATGGTGCCAGCCGGACTTCCGCTGGAGGTCTTCGTTCGGCGCGAGGCGTTTCCCGATCCTTCGAATCCCGACGTCAACGACCGGGTCGCCACGATCACGTCGCCGGGCGGGGTGATCAGCATCTCCTACCGCGACCAGCCTCCGCTGCAGACCGGCTACTACTTCGTCCTCTTCCGCAATCCCAGTGGGGTGCAGCTGTGCTTCGATGTTGCGATGTACGGCGAACGGAATCTGGCCGGGCGGTTCACGAGCACCCTCGAGGGAAGCTCCACCAACCTTTCCGATGTCGCCCGCTCGCTTTCCACCATCGCCGTCACCGATGGCCGTCCGGTCGGCGACCTCGATGTCGCCGTGCGGGTCGCCCATGAGCGGGCATCGGATCTCGCGCTCCGGTTGGTCTCTCCAGCCGGGTTGGGTGCACTTCTGTTTGAGAACCGTGGCCTGACCAGCACCAACGGCCTTGGAGGCGTCCTGCTGACCAGCAACTACCATCATCTGGCGTTGACCCTCGACCGCACGCTCCAGGCGGCCACACTGTATTTCAATGGCGAGGTGGTGGTTTCCGGCTTCGTGCCGAGGACCATGACCAATCCGGCTTCGCAGTTCCGCATCGGGCATTCGCCCGCCGGGGAATTTGCAGCCCTGCCACTGAGGCTTGACGACGTCGGGGTCTGGAGGCGCGCACTCCGCACGGACGAAGTTCGTCGGCTTTTCGAAGATGGAACCTTCGGCCGTGGAAAGCGGATCTCCCAGTCCGTTCAGGGCCTTGTCTCGCTCTGGCCGTTCGACTCGACCGGAGTGGAGTTGGTCGCAGGCGCGACTGCGGAATGGCCCGCGGGCAGCGTGCTCCCGGCGGCCGGTCAGGTGAACGGGGGACTCCTGTTCCCGGGCGGTTCCGACGGCGGAACCGTGACCAACGCCGAGACCGCCTTGGTTAGCTCAAGGCCCGGCTTCACGCTCGACGCCTGGGTCCGTCCCGCTTCGGGCAACCAGTCGATGGTCGTCGCCGGCTGGTTCAACGCCTCCAGCAATCTCTTTGGTCCCGCACTGCTCGTCGGTCAGGCACCGCCCTGGGGCAACGGTCCGGGTTCCGTTAGCGCCGTCTTCCGTGACACGTCCGGAGCCCTTCGGGTGATCTCCTCACCTGCGGGCATCATCACCGAGACCGGAATCGTCACCAACCGTGCCTTTGCGGTCTTCAGCGACCGGACCAACGAGGTCTTTACCCCGATCAAGTTCGCCGAGCCCCCCTATCTCAGCCGGGCCCAACCCGCCACCATCCTGTCCAACGACTGGGAAACCTTGGCCTTGGGCGAATATTCGCTGGGAACCAACCTGATCGAGGGCTGGGAGATTCTGACCAACAGCGTCGAGATCCTGTCCGTCGGCGGATCCGAGTCGCAGGTGCTCGACCTGCGGAACTCGTCAATCCTCACCCGGTTCGACCTGAATGTCGGACAGCCCTACACTGCGTTCTTCACCACGCGGGCGTCCGCCGTGGCGACCAACCCGGTGGCGGCCGAGGTCTATGTCGAAGACCTTCTCCGTTCCCGGATCGACGGCACCACGGATTGGGTGACCAACCGCGTCGCCTTCACGGCGGGTGTCGACCGGGCCCCGCTTGAGTTGCGCTCGCTGCTGCCGGCGATCGGTGACACCAACCAACCGCCCGGACTCGAGATCGGCCGTATCTGGATCGATCAGGCCGGAACCACCCTGACCTATGTCCCCGAGGAACCCATTCGACCGCTGCTGGGCCGCGCGGGTACCGGCGACTGGACCCTCCAGTTGACCGATGCACGTGGAGATCGGTCCGGCCAATTGCTCGACTGGCAGGTTCGCCTGACCTTCATGCCCACCAACACCCCCGCGGTCCGGCTGACCAACGGAGTGGAGTATGTCACCAACATGGTGGCCGGTGAGACCCGGTACTTCATCGTCGATGTCCCCTACGAGGCCGAGCGGGCCACCAATGTCCTGGTCAATCTCTCCGGACCGCCGCTTTACCTTCTCTACAGCGACAGCGGTCTGCCTGATCCGGATCTGGGCGAGGATACCGACGTCCTGCTCGCAGGACCTGTGCTCGAGGGCTTCCAGTCGACCTCGGTCATCAACACCAACCTCCCGCCGCTGCTTCCTCGTGGCCAGCGGTACTACATGGCCGTCCGGACCTTTGAGGCGACCGGCACCAACGTATTTGCCATCCGGACCGATTTCGGGATCCGCATCACGCCGCTGACCAACGGAGTGCCTGTGGTCGCCACCAATCTCAATCCGGCCCTTGCGGAATTCTATTCCTACGAGGTGGCCTCGACCAACACGCAGGGGGTCAACTTCACCGTGGTCTCCCCGAGCGCCGACGTAACCCTCGTGGCCATCCGCGCTCCATTGCTGCCGAACCTCAACCGTTTTGACTACCGTTCCTCTAACCCGGGGATATCGAACGAGGTCATCACCATCGATGCCTTGAGCACGCCGGTGCCGCTGACTCCAGGACTGTGGTACCTCGCGGTGGTCAACGTGTCGGGGACCACGCCGGTCCGGTACACGGTGAGCGCCACCGAGCCGGGTGAGAACATCCGGCGCCTGATCCCCGGAACTCCTCAGGACCGCGCAAACGACGGAGTCAGTCCCGACTACTACTTCATCGACGTCCCCGATGATGCGATCGGATTGAGGGTTTCGCTCCGTTCTGTTGACGAGGATCTGGTTCTTTCGGGACGCCGAGGTCTTCCGCTCCCAAGCACAACGGCCTTCGATGTCCAGAGCGACCGGGCCGGCAACGCCGATGAAGACATCGTTTTGACCACCAGTTCGCAACCCGTGGCGGTCTCCGGCGGTCGCTGGTATTTCCAGGTGGTCAGCGCCGGGGCACTGCCTTCGGGTTATTCGATCGTCGGAGAGGTCCGGCAGTCTACGGTCGACCTCCTGGAGATGGCCGCCGGGTTCGGCTTGTTGGGTGGCACGGCCGGAGGTCCCACCGTGCAGGAGTTCTACTTCCCCAATCCCGGACCGGTGGAGGCGTTGGCTTTCGAAATCTACGAACTTCAGGGCCCAGCCGACTTGGAGGTCAGTCCGGATGCACCGCTGCCGGTTTCGCTGACGAGCTACAGCAGCATCCGACCTGGAACCGAATCCGAGTTGGTGGTGTTGAGGAGCGGAACGAACACGACTTCCTTGGCCCGCGACTGGTATCTGCGGGTAACCTTGCCGACGACCAACTCGCTCACCTTCCGGGTGCGCGTCAGCATCCAAAGCGGAGGCATCCTGGTGATTGGGGCGCCGTTGGTCCTCAAGCCCGTCTTGGGAACGGATGGTTTGATCGCCGCCGTGACCTGGGACTCGATCCCCGGGGAAACCTATCGTTTGGATGAGGCGCCGGATTTCGTTCCGCCTATCCAGTGGACCCCGATTTCCACGAATGTGGCCAGCGGGGTCACGCTGACAGTGCCGATCCCTCCCAGCACCGGGCAGACGCAGCGGTATCTCCGGGCGGTTCAGGTCCCGCGGTCGCCTTGATTCCCGTAATCGGGGGGACAGGACAAGAGTGGCCGTAGAGTACATCTCTACGGCCTTTTCTTTGGATCTCTGCGTGCCTGGGCGGGTGGGGACAGCCGGATCATGGCGCCTTAAGTGACGGTTAACCTGCGATTTGGGATGGACGACAACGAATCTGGCCCGTGCACTCTTTTGAGCCGATGGCGGCCTCGGTGGAATTGCTTCTCTTTCCAATTAACAGCTTGACCTTCCAACCCCTCCACAAGTATTGACTAGGCAAGGCTTGGCCATGGAAGGGACGGCCGGGCAGTACCAGAACCCAAAGCATTGACGAAAATGGCCTCCAAATTGAAATTCGGATTTGTGGCAGCGATGGCTCTCGGAGCTTCTTCTGCCTTCGCTGGAACCGTATTTTCCACCACCGGTGACGGCACCGGTTACCTCGGCTTCGGAACCTCTACCGCCAACGGCCATCAGGGTCTTGAGTTTGGTGACGAGGTTGTGATGCCGACGGCCGGTTACCTCTACACGGGTATCAAGCTCGACTATTTCGCGGCTGCCGCGGGTGGTACGATCAACGTCAATATCTACGACAACGCTGGTGGCACTCCGATCACTGGTGCTGCTCGCCCGAACACGCTTCTCTATTCCGGCCTGAATATCCCCATCTTGGCGGGTAACCAGTCCGTGACCGTCAACTACGGTGGCGGACAGGTTGTTCTTCCTCAGCGTTTCACCTACACGGTGAGCTTCAACGGCAACACCGGTGCGGGTCTTCTGATTGGTGGAACGACCTCCAGTGTCGGCAGCCCGCACGAGAATGTTGGCATCTCCTCCGCTGACTACTGGCAGCGCACCGGCACCGGCGCCGATGATTGGTCCCTCAATCAGGTGACTGGCAGCCACGGCAATTTCAGCGTCGTCGTCACGGCCAACGTTCCCGAGCCGACGACCGTCGCCTTGGGCGTCGTCGGCGCCGCGGTTCTGGTCGGAGCTTCCCTCCGCCGCCGTCGCTGATCCGAATACGGATCTTTAAGGAGAGGCACGATCTTCGGATCGTGCCTCTTTTGCTTTCCGGGTTGTCCCAACTACTTTGTCCGGTCCTGCCCTTTTGATGCCATGGCTTTCCGGATGTCTCTCTGCAAGTTGTTTCTCAGCGCGATCCTGTCGGGTTGGATCGCGTTGGCCCAGACCACCACCCAAGTGCGTCTGAGGCCCGAATTCTCCCAGATATCGCCAGGCAGTACGGTCACGGTGGCCGTGGAGCTTTCCATGGCTTCCGGTTGGCATACCTATTGGCGTAGTCCTGGCGACGCAGGCCAGGCTACCAAGGTCGTTTGGACGCTTCCGGAAGGCTTTGCGGCAGCTCCGCTGGAATGGCCGGTCCCGGAACGAATCGTCGAGGATACGCTGGTTGTGTTCGCATATCACGACACGGTGCGTCTCCTTTCGACTCTCTCAGTTTCCGATGGCATCCCGGCGGGCAGCTACGAGCTCACCGCCAAGGTCTCGTGGCTGGAATGCGAAAAGAGCTGCATCAAGGGGTCCATGACACTTCCCTTGAAGATCTCGGTCGGGCCGCTGAAGTTCGACGGAGAAGGGCGCCTAGTTGTCAAAGAGGCCCGAACTCAGCTTCCCAAGCCCTTTCCTGGCGGCGTGAAGCTGCAGTGGGACAATCCGCCGGATTCCGGAGACCTCCGTGCCGCGACGCTCCTTTTCCCACACGACGGAG
>JAIXUV010000225.1 GCA_027483345.1 Verrucomicrobiales bacterium
CCGAACTCGGCGTCGTTGGCGATGTCCGGGATGTCGGACCGGATGGACGACCGCATGGTCGCCACCATCATGCGGTCGAGGTAGTTGAGGACCGCCACCGGCCAGAGCAGGGCGACCACGCCCCAGGCATGGAGACCGGTGGAACGGGATTCGCGGGAGTCGGTCACGGGACGACTTCATCCTCCGTGGCGGAGACGCTAAAAGGCAACCGCCGTCTGTTTGCCGGACGCGGTTCCCGTTGGCTCCGCCGTCACTCTGGAACCGGAACTCCCAACGCGCACGGCCAGAAACTCGAGCCCAAGGGATCCGTGCGAGGCTTCACAAACTTCCCAGTTTAAAAAGTACGGACACGTACTATCGTGCCGGCGAACAAACGACGTTATGCCGATCCCCACCGTTGCCCCCGAGGCCGTTGCCGCCGCCAAGGCCCAGCTCGATTCCCACCTGCGCGAGATCATCCAGTGGCATTTCAGCCCCGAGACCGGGTGCCCGTTCTGGCTGGATTGGGCGAAGAAGAACTGGGATCCGCGCCAGGAGATCCAAACCTTCGAGGACGTCCTCAAGTTCCAGCATTTCCAGGACGAGACGCTCCGGGACCTGCAGCCCGAGGTCTGGGTTCCCGCGGCGTTCAAGGGCAAGCCGTTCAACATCTTCGAGACCGGCGGCACGACCGGAATGCCGAAGCAGCGCATCGGTTGGAACGACTACAAGGTCGATTACTCGGAGTTCAGCGACAAGATCGCCGACGACCACTTCCCGCGCGGTGGCGCGTGGCTGATGATGGGGCCGACCGGTCCGCGACGGCTTCGGCTTGCGATCGAGCATCTGGCCAATGTCCGCGGAAGCTCGTGCTACTTCATCGACCTGGACCCGCGCTTCGTGAAGAAGCTGCTTTCGAACAAGCAGTACGACGTGGCGAAGCAGTACATGGCCCACGTGGTGGACCAGGCGGCCACCATCCTGAAGCATCGCAAGGTGAGCGGCCTGTTCACCACGCCGAAGCTGCTCGAAGCCCTGGCGGAGCAGGTGAACCTGTGGGAGGCCGGCATCCGTGGCGTCTTCTGCGGCGGCACCTCGATGAAGCCCCAGGAAGTGCGCTTCATCGTCGAGGAACTGCTGGAAGGCCGCATCGGTTTCTATCCGACCTATGGCAACACCCTGATGGGTCTCGCGGCCAGCGTCCCGCTGCAGCCGGAGGACAACTTCAGCGTCACCTACTACTCGCCCCAGCCGCGCGCGGTGCTGCGTGTGGTGAAGCCGACCGCGACGAACGAGTTGGTCAACTACGGTGAATTCGGACGGGTGGAGCTGACCACGCTCACGAAGGAGTTCTTCATGCCCCGGTTCCTCGAGCGCGACGAGGCCATCCGCCGTGCACCGCGTCCGCCCTACGCCTGGGACGGCGTCGGCGACGTGCGTCCGTTTGGTGCGATGGAGAAGACCATCGTCGAGGGCGTGTACTGAGGCGGGCGCCGATCCGGAGAACCTGCCCTCGGAACATGCGGCCCGCTTCGAGTTCCGGAGGCCGGAAGTGGATCCATCGCGGTCGGAACGAGAGGCCCGCCTTGCACTGCCGAATCCGGCGCTGCCCGACAACCGAAGTCCTTCCGGCCCGGTGTTGCGATGCTGGCAGCCACCGGAAGCAATCCGGACAGACTGGCGGAGCTCGTCATGGAAGCGCGGGCTGAACAGGAGGTCGTCCACATCTCCAATCCGGGTCGTCGGCTTGAACCCGGCGACCCTCTTTGGTCGACCTGGCGGCTCGCCCTCCGAAAGGCGGTGCCTTGCGTTCTGGTGTTCTTCCGCAACCCACTCGCTTTGTGGACACGACCGGGATTGCCCGACGCCGAGTCGAGTCGGCGACCCAATGGATCCGACCGGTAGGCCCAAGGAGTTCCGTTGGACAACTCGACTCGGATCCCCGTCGAGGTGGAAGAGGCCGTGCGGCAGGAGATCCTACCCAACGTGGTCGAGCTGCGGGACGCGTTTGAGGTCGCCCGGCCGCGGGTGCTGGAGCTGGCGAAGGCCGCAGGATTCTAGGCGCTCCCGTCGGGAGTCGTTCGATTCCACCCGCCCCACCAGCGCTCGAAGGAGTCGGCGCCCCGGGCCTCGTGCAATCCCTTTTCGTCGTGCCACCACACGGCGGCGAGCCCGTGGCTGAACCGGGTTTCCCAAGCCAAGTGATAGGCTCCCGCCTCGAACCAGACCAGGTGGTCGCCCGGCGAGAGGTCCGACGGGAGGGGCTGTCGCGCGATCTGGTCCCAAGCCATGCAGGTCGGGCCGTGGACGACGGTCTCGACGCCTTCCCCCGAACGTTCTTCCAACGGTTCGAGCCGGTGCTGCTCCCAGTTCGAGACCAGCGCGTTCATCGTCCGCCCACCGTCGCAGATCAACTGGCGCAGTCCGCGGCGCTGCTTCCTGTCGAGGACCTTCAGCACGAGAATGCCCGAGCTGGCGGTGACGAAGCGGCCGTTCTCCAGCCACAGTTCCTCCGCGAACGGATGCGTGCCGAGGATCCGGCGGACCTGCGCGGCGAAGTCGGGAAGGTCCATGCCGGTGTCGAAGGCCTTGCCGTCGCGACCGGTGGTGTGGGGAGGTGGAAGCCCGCCTCCCAGATCCACAATCCGGGGCTGCCAGCCGGTTTCGCGTGCGAGGGCCAGCGCTTCCGTCAGGGCGGCGGCATAGATCCCGGCCCGCGAGACGTTGGTCCGAAGGTGCAGGTGCAGCACCTCGGGGACAGGGCCGTTGCGAAGGAGTCCGGGAAGTACCTCGCGCGCCTCGTCCGGGGTGAATCCGAACTGGGTCGCGAAGGCGGAGTGCTCGGGATCGAATTCCTCCCGAGTGCAGATCCGGAGTCCGCAGCGCCACCCGAGCTGCCGGGCCAACGGCAGCAGCGCCTCCAATTCACCGGAAGAGTCGAAGTTCACCCGCATGCTCGCTTCGGCCAAGGACGGCAGCCAACGGTGTTTGGCCGGGCCGTTGATCAGGATGCGGTCCGTGGCGAAACCTTCCGCCCGGGCGGCGTGGTACTCGAACTCGCTGACCACCTCCACCGGACGTCCCGCCTCCCGCCACCAGCGGAGCAGGGGCGCCACGGGTTGGGTCTTGGTGGAGAGCCAGTGGGTGACGGGGAGGCCGAAGTCGAGTGCTTCCAGCGAGGACAGCCGCTCACGGACCGGATCGACAGCGAACAGGTAGAACGGCGTGCCGGCGCCGGCCTCCAGGGCTTCCGAGGCCAGACGCTTCCAGTTCCGGATCGTTTCCGGCGCGTGGCCAAAGTCGATTTGGGAGGGCATGGAAACGGGGATCTCCGCCACGGACCGCGCGGATTTGCCTCGAACCAACGTGGCATCCGCACCGGATGAATCCGTGCAGTCCGTGTCGACTCAGCGTCGCTTCAAAGCGTGTGGCCCATACGCTCGCGCTTGGTCTTGAGGTAGCGCTCGTTCTCGGGGTTCGGCTTCACGCGGATCGGGAGCTGCTCGACGATCTCGAGCCCGTGTCCCTGCAGGCCGACGACCTTCTTCGGGTTGTTGGTCAGGAGCCGGATCTTCTTGAGCCCCAGGTCGCACAGCATCTGGGCTCCGAAACCGTAGTCCCGGAGGTCCATCGGGAATCCCAGCTTCAGGTTCGCGTCCACCGTGTCGAGACCCTGCTCCTGCAGCTTGTAGGCCTTGATCTTCGGGCCCAGGCCGATGCCGCGCCCCTCTTGCCGCATGTACAGGATGACCCCGCGTCCTTCCTCCTCGATCCGCTGCATCGCGGCGTGGAGTTGCGGACCGCAGTCGCATCGTCGCGAGCCGAAGACGTCGCCCGTGAGGCACTCGCTGTGGACGCGGACGAGGACCCCCTTCTTCCCCGCGACCTCGCCCTTGACTAGGGCCAGGTGTTGGGTGCCGTCGACCTTGGATTCGTAGAGGTGGAGGGTGAACTCGCCGTAGTCGGTCGGCATGCGGATCGCCTCCACCTTCTCGACGAGCCGTTCCGAGGTGCGCCGGAACTCGATGAGGTCCTCGATGGTGCAGATCTTCAGGCGATGACGTTTCGCGAAGCGGAGGAGTTCCGGAAGACGGGCCATGGTGCCGTCGTCGTTCATGATCTCGCAGATCACGCCGGCGGGCCGGAGCCCGGCGAGCGAGGCGAGGTCGACGGCCGCCTCGGTGTGTCCGGCCCGGCGGAGCACCCCTCCAGGCTTCGAACGCAACGGGAAGATGTGTCCCGGCTGGACCAGGTCGGCCGGGGTGGCTGTGGGATCCACCATGATCCGGATGGTCCGCGCACGGTCCGCCGCGCTGATGCCCGTGGTGACCCCGCGGGCCGCGTCCACGCTCACCTGGAAGTCGGTTTTGAAGGTGTCCCGGTTCTGCACGACCATCTGTTCGACGCCCAGCTGCTTGAGCCGGTCGCCGGTGGTCGGCACGCAGATCAGTCCGCGGGCGTGCTTCGCCATGAAGTTGACGGCTTCGGGCGTGACCTTTTCCGCCGCGAGGACGAGGTCCCCCTCGTTCTCGCGGTCCTCGTCGTCGACCACCACCACCATGCGGCCGGACTGGATGTCCTTCAGGACGGACTGGATGTCATCGAACTGGCCTTTCTTCGCGTTCCTCTTCTTCATTCGAGCGGCGACACCATAGGCGCAAACCGCGAAAGCGGGAAACAATCGACCGGCGACCGGCGACCAGGTGTCGGGAGCCGGGTTGCCGTGGAGACGGGATCCGGATCAGCGACGGGCCGGTTTCCGGAACCACGCCGCGAATCCGAGGGCCGCCGCGGAGGCCAGGGCGTAGTGGGCTGGCTCCGGGACCTGGGAAAGGATCCAGGCCTGATTGTCGGCCGCGCCGAGCCGGCTGGCGATGAAGAGGGACTCGATGTCCCCGGCGGCGTCGGCGGCGACCAGCGTGCCGTTCGAGCCGTAGAGGGCGCCCATGTCGAAGATCGCCGCGTTGACCGTCGAGCCTGTGGGCGTGGTCCGGAACGAGGACTGCACGCCGTAGACGATGCCCGCGAGCTGCCAGACCCCGCCGACACGGACGAAGGTCGCACCTCCGCTGTCGCCGCTGGCGACGGTCGCCTCGTTGGCGCCGCCGTTGCGGGAGAACCCGGCTGCCAGGATGCTGCCAACGGAAGTCGATCCGTTGACAAATCCCGAGTCCTCGAACTCGAAGCGGTTGGTTCCCCAGCGGAGGGCGCCGGAGCCGCCCCATTCCCAGCCGCGCAGGTTGTCCGCGTCGGTCGCGGTCGGCGACCGGAACTCGGCTCCGCGGCCGATGCCACGGCCGAAGACGACCATGTCGAGCGAGCCTTCAGAAGACCCGCTGTAGATCGGCGCGTGGCTGGGAAGCGTCCCGGAGACGGTCCAGATGGCGAGATCGTTGGTCTGGGCGACCGCGAGCGTGGTGAAGGTCTGGCCGTTGGAGGCGATGAACGAGCCGCCCACGGATCCGCCGACATGGTTGGCGGTGATGAAGTGGTTGGGGGAAATCTGCGTCCCGACGAAGCCGTTCCAGTTGCCGAGGTACTGCCATCCGCTGCCCTCAAGGGCACCAGTCGGCGCGGTGGTGTTGAAGGACGAGTCCCCGGTGCTGGCGAAGACGATCGCCCGGACCGTGTTGGCGGACGCCAGGATCAGGAGTGTGAGGACGACTTGGAGCAAGGAAGGCTTCATGGACCGTGTTCGAGGGGATAGCCTGGCTGGTTCGACGGCGCGAGTGGAACTTCGGGCCGGTGAGCGATCAGGAAGTCCGCCGCCGCATCCAAGACCCGGCACCGACCGCGCCAGCCATCAGGACCGCAGCCCAGGTCGACGGTTCCGGGACCTGCGTGGGCGCCTGCGAGGCGATCCAAGCCTGGTTGGCCGAGACCCGGCTCACGACGAAGGAGGCGGGGATGTCGAAGGACTGGTCAGTGGTGATCAGGTTGCCGCTCGAGTTGTAGAGTCCTCCGAGGTCGAAGATGGCCGCGCTCAGGTTGGGCCCGCCCGAGGTGGTTCGGACGGTCGACTGCACGCCGAAGATGATGCCGGCGAGCTGCCATTCGGACCCGTTGCGGACGAAGGCCGCGCCTCCGCTGTCACCGCCCGCCACCGTGCTCTCCTCGGCGCCTCCGTTGCGGTCGAAGTCGCCGATCAGGGCGGGACCGACTCCTGCATAGGAACTCTGGGAGAAGTCGAAGCGGTTCGTGCCCCAACGCAGCGCTGCGTTCGATCCCCATTCCCATCCACGCAGGCGGTTGGCATCGGTGGCGGACGGAGCCGAGACCTCGGCGCCGCGTCCGACTCCGCGCCCGAAAAGGACCATGTCGAGGGAGGTCTCCGACGTCCCCCGGTAGAGAGGCGCGGCGGTTGGGAGCTGGCCGGACACGGTCCAGACCGCGAGGTCGTTGCGGGTGGAGACGGAGGTGGTGGTATAGGCGATGCCGTCGGACCCGATGAAGCTTCCGCCGATGGATCCCCCGACGTGCGCGGCGGTGATGAACTGGTTGGCGGATATCTGGGTGCCGACGAAGCCGTTCCAGTTCCCGAGGTACTGCCATCCGCTGCCGGCGAGCAGACCGGTCGGCGCGGTGGTGTTGTGTGTCGGGTCGCCGGAGCCGAACGTGACCACGGCCAGCGCCGGCGAGGAGGCCAAGGCAACGGCCGATGCGCCGCTCAACAGGAGACGAAGTGGATTGGGGCGGGCCACACCCGAAGCATCGGATGCCCCCGGGTCCACCTTGAGCCCGCAGCCTCAGGTCGCGAGCTTCTCGAGCGACTTCATCCGCAGTCTCACCCGCTGGTAGGCCTTGTGCCGACGGAACGAGGCGAGGTCCGGATCGCGGCGAAGCCACCGGAAATCCCGGTATCCGAGCTCGATGGCCACGCAGAGCGCGTCTGCGGCCGCCTCGAAGTCACGGGCCAGTGCGAGGCTGCACGCGAGATTGAAATGGACATCGGGATCCTCGGGGCGGAGTCCCTTCAGCCGCTGGTCCACGCGCAGCCCGTCCTCCACACGACCCCGCCTCGTGTAGTCGTCCCCAAGCAGCTGCAGCGCCTCGATGTATCCTGGATCGCGCGCGACAAGTCCTTCCAGGAAACCGATCTCGACGTCGAGGTCGCGGGTTTCCTTCCTTCCGAGTTTCCTGGGCTTGGGTGCCGCCATGTCGTCCGAATGTCCGGGGTGGGGAGCCCGCGTCAAGTTCCGCGGCGAATCCCGATCGGCTGTCCGGTTGACGGGCAGCACGGAGGCGGCAGGGTTCCCTCCGGTCGTGACATCAATCCCCGTCGTCGCCATTTCCAGAACCACGGCGTCCCATTCCCCTCCATGGGGTTTTTGGCCTTCCCTCGGTTGGCTGCTCGCTCTGACCGGGCTCCATACCTGCGCCCAGGTTGGAGGGGTGTTGGCTGGGATCTTCGCCAAGGCCGTGTCGGCGGGCCTTCAAGGGGGAAGCTCGAGCCCGGACTTCAATTTCGGTGCGGGCGTGCTGTTCCCGTCCCAGGTCGTAGCCCTCTCCTTGGTTTTCCCGGCGACCTTCTGGCTCGCGTGGCTGGCACGGACCGGTGACACATGGGGCTACTTGGGCTACCGGCGGTTCGGTTGGAAGCCGCTCCTGCTCGGAGCCTGCGGCGTCGGCGTTATCGGCGCCGCCTCCTCGTTCCTGATCACCGAGAACAACTCGACGATGCTGGATCTCTTCCGCGATTCGGATTCCAAGGTCGCGCTGTGGATCACTGTGGTCCTCCTGGCACCCCTCACCGAGGAGTGGGTCTTCCGCGGATTCGTCTTCGAGGGTCTTTCCCTGGTTCGGGGCGGTGCCGTGACCGCCACCGTGATCACCAGCCTTCTCTGGGCCTCCATCCATCTGCAGTACTCGTGGCGGGAGATGTCGGTGATCTTCCTCTTCGGACTGGTTCTCGGCGCGGTCCGCCACGCGACCGGCTCGGTTTGGCCGCTGATCCTCCTCCATGTGTTCAACAACCTCCTCAGCTGCATCGGGCTGGAATGGGACCTCAGGCATCCGGAATGAAGACACAGGGAGATCCCGAGGAATGGTTCGACGTCGTGGACGAGGAGGATCGCGTGGTCTCGCGCGCCCCGCGCAGCGAGGTCCATCGGCGCCGCTGGCGCCACCGCGCCGTCCATGTGCTCGTCTTCAACCGTCGTGGCGAGTTGTTCCTCCAGCAACGATCGCTGGCGAAGGACGACTTCCCCGGAGCTTGGGATTCCTCCTCGGCGGGACACGTCAGCGCAGGCGACGACTACACGCCGACGGTGTTCCGCGAGGTTGCGGAGGAACTCGGCGTGGCCCTAGAAGAGGCTCCCATCGAGCTGTTCAGGCTCGATGCCGGCGAGGAGACCGCCTGGGAATTCTGCAGGGTCTACCTGGCCCGACACGAGGGACCGTTCATCCTCCAGGCATCCGAGGTCCGCGGCGGTGGTTGGTTCACCGCGCCGGCCGTCGACGACTGGATCGCCCGCCGTCCGGACGACTTCTCCAGCGCCTTCCGCAGGATCTGGAGCCGGTTCGATCGTGGCCTTATTCCGCGGCTTCCCGCTGCCGTCTCCAATCCTTAGTCTCCCGCCTTCCATGAAGTCCAATCCACGCGGGGCCTACCTGCTCATCCTCGCGACCTTCTTCGTATCGGGCGTGGCCGGTCTGCTCTACCAGGTCGTCTGGACCCGCTATCTCGCGCTGTTCCTCGGCCACACGAGCTATGCCGTGGTCGCCGTGCTCGCCGCGTTCATGGGTGGCTTGGCCCTTGGCAACGCATGGCTCGGCGCCAAGGTCGACCGCCTTCGCCGGCCGCTGTTTTTCTACGCCGGCCTGGAGGCGGGCATCGGCTTCTATGCGGTGCTCTTCCCCAGGTACTACGAGTGGATCCACGACCTGTTCCTCGGCGTGGTCCGGTCGGTTCATCCCGAAGGCGGTTCGCGGCTTGCGCTCCAGTTCCTCTTCGCCGGCGTCACCATCCTCTTCCCCACCGTGTTAATGGGGGCGACGCTTCCGGCGCTCACACGGTACGTCACACGCTCGCTCGGCGAGCTCCGCGGAAAGGTGGCCGCGCTCTACGCCATCAACAGCACCGGCGCCGTCGTCGGCGTCGTGCTCTCCGACTGGTGGTGGATCCCGACCCTGGGCCTCGAGACCGTGGTCTATCTCGGGGCGGCCATGAGCCTCTCGATCGCGCTCGTGACCTACGTGGTGAGCGCCCGGACCGACGATCTCCACCAGCAGTCCGGGGCCGTGTCCCCTCCGGCGGATGACGAGACGTTCTCCCCGCTCGAGCTGAAGGTGGCCCTCGTCTCGGCCGGCGTGTCCGGCTTCGTCGCGATGCTCTACGAGATCGCCTGGACCCGGCTTCTGGGTCTCGCCCTCGGCTCCAGCACGCACGCCTACTCCCTGATGCTGGCCACCTTCATCAGCGGCATCGCGGTTGGCAGTTGGCTGATCAGCGGATGGAAGCGCCGATGGAACACCCTCACCGCCTTCGCCGTCGCGGAGTTGGCCCTGGCGGGGACGTTGTTCGTCTCGATGTGGTTCTACGACCTGCTCCCGTTCTGGTTCTCCCAGCTGGCCGGCCTCCTCGCGCGGCGCCCCGAGGCCTATCCGCTCTATGAGGTCTTCCAAGGCGTGCTGTGCTTCCTCGTGATGTTCGGTCCGGCCGTCTGCCTCGGGATGACGCTGCCGCTGGTGTCCCGGGTGGCCACGGCCGAGATCTCCCGGACCGGGCGTTCGGTCGGTCGGGTCTTCGCGGTGAACACGCTGGGAACCGTCCTTGGCGCCGCCTTGACCGGACTCTGGCTGCTTCCCCGTCTCGGGCTGGCCACCACCTTCGCGTTCGGAGTCGGACTCAACATCCTCGTCGGCCTCGCGGTCCTCGGCGCGCGCCGTGGCGCGATGACGAAGTTCCTCGGCGCGGGTGTCGCCGGCACCGTGCTCCTGACCTTCGTCGCCTCGGTCTTCCTCGATCCGCGTTGGACCCGGGGGTTCCTGCTCGGCCTTTGGCGGGATCCGCGACCGCCCTCGACCATCGCGGAGTACCGGTCGCGGACCAAGATGTTCGCCTTGCCGTACTTCAAGGACGGCGCCGGCTCCACGGTGGCGGTCATCGGGGTGGACGATCCGGACAACGGCACCCGGGAGCTCAGCCTCCGGGTGAACGGGAAATCCGACGCCAGCTCCGGCGACGACATGAGCACCCAGCTCCTGGCAGGCCACATCCCGATGCTGCTCCACCCCAATGCGGTCAACGCCCTGGTGGTCGGCGCCGGCTCGGGTGTCACCGTCGGCTCCCTGCTGCAGCATCCCACGGTCACCAACGTCGACCTCGTGGAGATCTCCCCTGAGGTTCGCGACGCCGCCCGGGACCATTTCGACAAGCTCAACCACGACGCGCTCCGCAACCCCCGGTGCCGGACGGTCATCGAGGACGCCAAGACCTTCCTCAAGACCACCCCGCACCGGTACGACGTGATCGTGACCGAGCCCTCCAATCCCTGGATGGCCGGTGTGGCCGCGGTGTTCAGCCGCGAGTACTACGAGGATTGCCGTGAACGCCTTGCGCCCGGAGGCATCGCGGCCCAGTGGGTGCAGACCTACGAGACCGACGACGCGACCTTCGAGACCGTTGTCGCCACGTTCGGGTCGGTGTTTCCCTACCTCAGTCTTTGGCACACCTCAGTGGGTGACCTGCTTCTGGTGGGGTCGGTGGAGCCTTACAAGGTCGACCTGGATGCGATGGCCCAACGTCTCGCGGTTCCAGCGGTCGCCGCCGACCTGGAGCAGATCGAGGTGACCCGCCTGGTCAACGTCCTCACCCTCCAGGTCACCGGCCTGGGGGACGCCTTCCACCTCGTCCGCGGCGAGACGCGGATCCACAGCGATTTCCTGCCCATCCTCGAGTATCGCGCCCAGAAGGCGTTCTTCGTCCGGGGCAGCGCTAGGCTTCCGGACCGGGTCAACGAGCTGCAGAATCCGCGTCCACGCACGCTCCTCGGGGAGCATCTCCGACAGAACCCGCTTTCGACAAACGACTGCCGGGCGTTGGCGTTGCAGTTCTCCAAGATGGGCATCCCCGAGCTGCCCTACCTGCGTTCGATCCTGGAACGTTGGAAGACGCTGGCCCCGGAGGATACCGCGCCGCTTCGGCTCCTGAGCTCCTACTCGATCCGCAACCCGGCCCCCGACGGCGACGCGGCGCGGACGGCCGGCGATCCCCTGTTCCGCAAGGACGAGCGGTTGACAGATCTGGCGTTGCTGCGGAGTTACGCCGACATGCTGTTGCTGAGGCATCGGGTGCGGAGGTCCGCCTTCCATGTTCCCGCTTCCGAGCGGCTCGAACAGATCCTCGGGGTGCTCACGGAAGTCGATCCCGACAACCAGCGGATGCACCGGGCCCGCTTGGCCGAGGTTTGCTGGGATCGCGGGCAGGACGTCCGCGCGCGGAAGCTCTTCGAAGAGGCGATGAATTCCGACGAAAAGCGCTATGGGCCGATCAACTTCAAGAAGGACGCCGGGGTCCTGACCCGGATGATGTCCCGTCTGGTGGACGCGGAACTCCGGGCCGGCCGGGTGCAGTCGGCCTTGGAGATGGCGGCGGCCTTCGGCCGTCTGGGATTCCTCACCCCGGATCTCTCCAGCGGCGACGAATACCTCAACATGCTTGTGAGGCGCGCCATTGCGACGGCCCAGGAAGCCGCTCCCGGTCCCCTGACCCCCAACCTGGCACCATGAACCGTTCCGCTTCCGGGCCGCGCTCGCGCCGCAGCTTCCTGACCCTCGCCGCCTGCTCCGCCGTGCTGGCCGGTTGCCGCGAGAAGGACGGCGACACCGGTGCGGAAGCGATTCATCTCGGTCTCTTCGGTGCGCTCTCGGGCAGCGAGGCTGGCCTCGGCCAGTACACCGACATGGGGGCGACCCTCGCGCTGGAGGAGGTCAACGCGGCGGGTGGGGTCATCGGCCGTCGGTTGGAGATGGTCCGGGAAGACAACCGGACGATGGCCGGGGAATCCGCGACCGCGGTGAAGAAGCTGCTGTCCCGCGACCAGGTCGTCGCCGTGATTGGCGACGGCAACTCGGGGCGTTGCCTCGAGGCCGGACCGCTTTGCCAGGCCGCCGGTGTTCCGATGGTCTCCCCGGCCGCGACCAATCCCAAGGTCACCGAGATCGGCGACTGCATCTTCCGCGTCTGCTTCACCGACCCGTTCCAAGGAGCCGTCATGGCGCGGTTCGCGAGGGAAACCCTGCACCTTTCCAAGGTGGGCCTGCTCGTCGACGCCTCGGCGCCCTACAGCCTCGGACTGGCGTCGGTCTTCCGCGAGCGGTTTGCCGCCGAGGGCGGAACAGTCGTTTCCGAACAGAGGTTCAGCGGAGGCGACAAGGATTTCCGTGCCCAGTTGACCGCGCTGAAGTCTGCCGGGATCGAGGCGGTCTTCGCCCCGTCCTACTACCACTCCGGCGGGCTGATCCTGAGGCAGGCGAGGGACCTCGGGTTCGACGGTCCGATGCTGGGCAGCGACGGCTGGGAGGCGCCGGAACTGCTCGAGGTCGCGGGCCGGACCGCGGAAGGGTCCTACTTCCCGGTGCACTTCTCCCCCGAGAACACCGATCCGCTCGTCGCCGGATTCCTGGACCGGTTTCGCCGCCGCTTTGGAAAGCCTCCCACCGGCGTTTCGGCGTTGGCCTTCGACACTCTCCAGCTCATCGCGGATGCCATCCGTCTTGCTGGATCTGCGGAACCTCCGGCCATCCGTGCCGCCCTCGCCTCGACCCGGGATTTCCAGGGCATCACCGGCCGGATCTCCATGGACTCCGGACGCAATGCCCGGAAGCCGGCCGTCATCATCGGCGTCCGCGACGGGGCGTTCCGGTTCCTCCGCGTGGTCGATCCGGGCGACCCCGGACGCGCTTCGTCCTGAAGCCTGGTTTCGACGCCGGCGTGTCACGCCGCCGTGACGCTCGACTTTGGGTTGCCGGACGCGTTTCCTTTGCCCGGCCGGCGCGGTTCCGGCTCCCCAAGACATGACCGAATTCCTCCAACAGGTGCTCAACGGCGTCTCGCTGGGTGCGATCTACGCGCTGATCGCGCTGGGGTACACCATGGTCTACGGGGTCCTCCGCTTCATCAATTTCGCCCACAGCGACGTGTTCATGCTCGGCGCCTTCGTCGGCTGGGCCGCGGTCGAACGGCTCCACCTGCCGACCCGATCCTTCGGTGGGGGCCTCGCGGCGTTGGCCTTGGCCATGGTCGTCTGCGCCATCCTCGGGGTGGTGATCGAGAAGCTGGCCTACAAGCCCCTGCGGAACCGTTCCACCCTCACCGTCCTGATCACCGCCATCGGCGTCTCGCTGCTAATCCAGAACGTCTCGCAGAATCCGACCATCGGCTTCGGCCCCAATCCGCGCGCGTTTCCCGAGCTCTTCCCCGCCCGCCAGATCCATCTCGGCGGACTCACCGTCTCCACCAACCAGATCGTCGTCCTCGCGGTCACCGTCGCCCTCCTCGCGGTCCTCTACTGGATCGTCCACCGCACCAAGACCGGCACCGCGATGCGCGCCCTCTCCTTCAACGCCACGGCGGCGTCCCTGGTGGGCATCAACAACGACCGCATCATCTCCTTCACCTTCGCGCTGGGCTCCGCGCTCGCCGGCGCCGGCGGCGTCCTCTACGCCACCAACTACCCCAGCATCGATCCGCTCATGGGAACCCTCCCCGGGCTCAAGGCCTTCGTCGCCGCGGTCCTCGGCGGCATCGGCAACCTCCCCGGCGCGGCCCTCGGCGGACTGCTCATTGGCCTCGTCGAGACCTTCGTCTCGGGTACCCGCCTCTCCACCTTCCGCGACGCCATCGCGTTCGCGATCCTCATCGCCATCCTCCTCTTCCGGCCGGCCGGGCTGCTCGGGAAGCTGAAGGTGGAGAAGGTCTGACGCCCATGTTCCCGCCGAGATCCCAGAGAATCCTGCTCGCCGTCCTGGCCGCGTCCGCGCTGCTTTCCGCCTTCTCCGGCCGCCTGAACCCCTACTTCCTCGACGTCGCGCTTGGGGCCGGCATCAGCGTCGTCCTCGCCTCCAGCCTCAACCTCATCAACGGCTTCACCGGCCAGTTCTCCCTCGGCCACGCCGGATTCATGGCCGTCGGCGCCTACGCCTCCGCGATGCTGACCACGACTTTGGCCCCACGCCTCGGCCTCTCAGCGAACCTGCTCCAGTGGGGCTTCTTCCCGCTCTCACTCGTCGCCGGAGGAATGCTCGCCGCCCTCGCCGGCATCGCCGTCGGGGCGCCCTCCCTTCGGCTCAAGGGCGACTACCTCGCCATCGTCACCCTCGGCTTCGGCGAGATCATCAAGGTGGTGCTCCAGAACGTCGACGCGGTCGGGGCCTCCCGCGGCCTCACCGGGATTCCGAGCCACACCAGCTTCTTTTGGGTCTTCGGATCCGCCGCCGTCACCGTCTACGTCGTCTGGGGCCTCCTGAACTCGACCTACGGCCGCGGCTTCCTCGCCGTGGCCGACGACGAGGTGGCCGCCGAGGCGATGGGCCTGAACACAACCCGCTACAAGATCACCGCCTTCGTCGTCGGCGCCTTCTTTGCCGGTGTCGCCGGCGGCCTCTACGCCCACCTGAAGGGCTACCTCAACCCGGGCGGGTTCTCCTTCGACAAGAGCATCGAGATCGTGGTCATGGTCATCCTCGGAGGCATGGGCCGCCATTCCGGCGTTGTGGTCGCCGCTCTCCTCCTGACCGTGCTCACCGAGAGCCTCCGCCAGACCGGGGCCTTCCGCATGATCGTCTACTCGGTGCTCCTGATCGTCCTCATGCTCACCCGTCCCCAGGGCCTGTTCGTCTGGCCCCTGTGGTCGAAGAAGGAGGGACGCCCGTGAGCGGTCCGCTTCTCCAGCTTTCCGGTGTGACCATCCGGTTCGGCGGGCTCACCGCGGTGTCGTCGGTGGACGCCGACGTGCGGGAAGGGGAGTTGGCCGGCCTCATTGGTCCCAACGGGGCCGGCAAGACCACGGTGTTCAACATGATCACCGGCGTGTACCAGCCCACCGAAGGCTCGATCTTCTTCGGCGGACAGCCGACCGCGGGGCTCAAGCCCTACCGCATCACCGAACTCGGCATCGCCCGCACCTTCCAGAACATCCGGCTGTTTCCCAGACTGACGGTGTTCGACAACGTCCGTGTCGCCTTCCACCTGCATCTCGACCACGACTCGGTCCATTCGTTGACCCGCGGTCCCAAGTTCCAGGCGGAGGAGGTCCAACTGCGCGAACGCACCCGCGAGCTGCTCTCGATCTTCCGGCTCGAAAGGGTCCAGGACGAACCCGCGAAGAGCCTTTCCTACGGCGACCAACGACGTCTCGAGATCATCCGCGCCCTCGCCACGCGCCCCAGGCTGCTGCTGTTGGACGAGCCTGCCGCGGGAATGAATCCGACGGAGAAGGATGAGCTGATGAAGCTCATCCGCTTCATCCGCGACCGCTTCGGCCTCGCGATCCTCCTGGTCGAACACGACATGAAGGTGGTCATGGGTATCTGCGAACGGATCCACGTCCTCGAATACGGCCGCAAGATCGCCGAAGGCACCCCGTCCGAGATCCGCGGCGATCCCAAGGTCATCGCGGCCTATCTCGGCGAGGAACCCGTGAAGGAGTCCTGAGATGCTCGAGATCACAGACCTCATCGTCTCCTATGGCGCGATCCGTGCGCTCCACGGCATCTCGCTCCGCGTGGACGCCGGCGCCATCGTCACCCTGATTGGCGGCAACGGCGCCGGGAAGACGACCACGCTCCGCTCCATCTCCGGGATGGTGCGTCCCCGCTCGGGCACCATCCGCTTCGACGGACGCGACATCACCGGTTTGCCACCGCACGAGGTGGTCGGGCTGGGATTGGCGCACAGTCCCGAGGGCCGGATGGTCTTCGCCAACCTCACGGTCCTCGAGAACCTCCACATGGGCGCCTATCTCCAGCGGGACAAGGCGTGGATCGCCTCCGAGCTGGAGTTCGTCTTCCACATGTTCCCCAGGCTGCGCGAGCGGGCGGAACAGGCCGCCGGCACGCTCTCGGGCGGCGAGCAGCAGATGCTGGCGATCGGACGTGCGCTGATGAGCCGTCCCCGCTTCCTGATGCTCGACGAGCCGTCGTTGGGAATCGCGCCGCTCCTGGTGAAGGAGATCTTCGGCCGGTTGGTGGAGCTCAACCGCGATCGGAAGCTCCCCATCCTGCTGGTGGAGCAGAACGCCAACCTCGCACTCGAGGTGAGCCACTTCGGATACGTGTTGGAGACCGGACGTGTGATCCTCTCCGGTCCAGCCCAAGAGCTGAGGTCCAACTCCGAGGTCCGGAACGCGTACCTTGGCGGGTGACCGGTTCGGATGGGTCTCCTGGAGACGACCACCGGTTCGTTCTGTCGTTTTCCAGCCCCCCTGAAACCATCGTCTCCGGCTTGCGTCTTTCCCCACGCTTGTCGATTTCCGCCCAGAATGCATCCGGTTCCCTCGTCCACGCCGTGATTGTCCGGCTCACGGCCTTCCGTGCCGCTGCGCGCGGTTTCCTTGCCGCCGTCGCCCTTCAGGACTCCACGTCGACCGCCGTCGCATTTGAACGCGTCTCGTGGGACGGCGGACAAGTTCCGGCCACCCCCTCCCCGGGCCGCTATTCCCTCTCGAAGGCCTTTCCAGGACTCGATGCCACGTTCTCCATCGGAGCCGTTGCCCCCCCGGGTGAAACCAACCGCATCATCCTGTTCGGGCAGGGCGGAACCGCCGTCGAAGTGGCTCCTTTGGATCGTCCGGTTCCCCGGGTCTTCCTCGATCTCGGACAGCAGGTGTTCCTCGAGGCGGAGGCCGGGCTGCTGGGAATGGCATTCCATCCTGGTTTCCAGACCAACGGCTTCATCTTCGTCTACCACACCCGGAAGACCTCGGTGGCCGGTCTGGCTGGATTCGAACAGAGGCTCTCCCGTTTCCAGGTGCCGGCCGGAGGCGACGGCCGGCCGGATCCCGCCTCGGAGACGGTCCTTTTCAGCCAGGCGGACGCCAATCCCACACACAACGGCGGTGGACTCATATTCGGTCCCGACGGATACCTCTATGTGTCCGTCGGCGATGGCAGCCTCGGCGAGGACCGCGTGACCCAGCGGATCGACCGCGGCTTCTTCGGTGGGATCCTCCGCTTGGACGTGGACAAACGGGCCGGCAACCTGGCGCCGAATCCCGGCGAAGGCGTCCATTCGGGCAGCTATTCCATCCCCGCCGACAATCCCTTCATCGGTGCCACACGATACGAACTGGGAGGGCGGGAGGTGTGGAGTGGGCTCGAGCCTTCCAGCTTAAGGACCGAGTTCTACGCGATCGGGATGCGGAACCCGTGGCAGTTCAGCTTCGATCCCCTCAACGGCGACCTTTGGGCCAACGATGTCGGGCTCTTCCTCAGGGAGGAGATCAACCGCGTCGTTCGCGGTGGGAACTACGGATGGCCTTGGCGGGAGGGCAACCTCGATTGGAGCTGGGCCTTTCCCGACGCGCCTCCGACGACGAGGCCGGTCTTCGACTACACCCACGAGAGCGGCCGCTCGGCGGTCACCGGCAGCCGTTTCTATCGGGGTGCCCTGTATCCGGAGCTCGACGGCAGCTACCTGTTCGCAGACCTGTCCGGGGACATCGGCTCGATCCGCACGCAGACAAACGACATCGCGACGGTCGAGTGGATCGCGTCGGAATGGAACATCGCGGCGTTTGGTGCCGATCCCCGGGATGGAGCCCTGTTGGTCATGCCCACCGCCGACGGCCATGTCCGTCGGCTGGAGCGGAAGACGGCGGAAGGGGATGCTTGGCCGAACCGGCTCTCGGAATTGGGCGTGTTCCGCGATCTGCCGACGCGGACTCCGAGTCCGGGTCTGGTGGCCTACGAGGTCAATTCACCTTTCTGGTCTGATGAGGCTGAGAAATTCCGTTGGTTCGGCCTGCCGGGACTCCAGTCGCGCATCGGATTCCAACGCGACGAACCGTGGTCGTTTCCCGTCGGAACGGTCTGGGTCAAGCATTTCAACCGTCCCGACCGGAAGCCGCCCCTGCCTCCCCTCCCGTTGGAAACCCGGATCTTGGTGATGACCACAAACGGCGTCAGCGGGGCTTCCTACCGTTGGAGGGATGATGGATCCGAGGCCGACCTCGTTCCGGCGACCGGATCCTTCGGAACCTACTTCTCCTTCTATTACGATGAACTCGGGAACCAGAGCATCGTCGCCCGCTCCTGGAGGTTCCCCGGGAGGCAGGAGTGCCTCAGTTGCCACACCCGCACCATCGGCGGCCCAGCAGGATTCAACACCGCGCAGTTGAACCGGAAGGTCCGGGACGGCAGTCGGTGGATCTCCCAGATCGATCTCTGGGCCGAGGCGGGCTACTTCCATCAACACCCCGAGGGTGCCGGCATCCAACCCGCGGAGGTGGCCATCGACGACACCTCGGCGCCGATCGAGCGGAGGGTCCGATCCTACCTCGCATCGAATTGCTCCCAATGCCATCGGCCGGGCGGCGTCCTCAGGGCCCAATGGGATGCGCGCTCCTCAATCCCGCTCGACGCCATGGGGATCATCGGGGTGACTGAGTCCGTTCCGATCGGCAGCCTGGCTTCGAAGCTGGTCACGCCCGGGGACCTCTCCCAATCCATGTTGTATAAGCGGATCGCGGAGCCGGGCGTCGCCCACATGCCGCCGCTGGGTTCGTTTCTCCTCAACACCAATGCGATCAGCTTGGTGGCGGAATGGATCACCAACGACCTTCCCAACCGGGTGATCTTCGACGTCTGGGTGAAGCGGAGTCTTCCCGGGTCGGATCCGGATTACCGAGCACGAAACTCAGACCCCGATGCCGACGGCCTGTCCAACTACGAGGAATACCTGCTCGGCGAGGATCCGCTCGATCCGGTGAGGCGTTGGTCGGTGGGTCTCAGGAAGGATTCCGAGGGCGTCCGCCTCGTCTTTCCCAGGAAGGCCGGCCGCAGGTTCGAGGTCGAATGGAACGACCGATTGGACGCCTCAGGATCCTGGTCCCGGTATCCGCACCCGGCCAACGATCCCGGCACGGCTTCCGTCGATGCGGAGGCGCTGATCCCGATCCCCACCGATGCGGACCGCTTCTACCGGGTCCGGATCTCGGAGGACTGACCCGCACCGCTCATCGCACCGCGGCGACCTTCGACTCCAAGGTCAAACGAAAGCACACCGCTTCTCGGTCGTTGCGGGCCAACAGGAGGTCACCCGCCAAGGCGATCGGATTCCAGGTCTTGCGGTCGAACACCCGGATCCGCTGGCGCTCGTTCGGGCCGGTGGCGTCCGGTTCCAACACGACCAACTCCCCTTCTTCGGACATCTGGATCAACAGCCCGCCGATCCAGACACCCTGTCCATGTCCATAGCGTCCCTCCTTCCACTTTTGCGACCCGTCCGTGAGGTCGATGGCGGCCAGGATGCCGTCGTCGAGCCCGACGACCAGCGACCCGATGAGGATCGGATTTGAGAACTTCGCCTTCAGGCGCTTCGAGCTCCAGACGTTGGACGCCTGGAGCGAACCGCCGGAGTCGCGGACGACTTCCAGCAGCTCGGATCCGACCGCATAGCCGGCGGAGACCAGAAGGCGGTTCCCCGGGATCTCGACCGGGTTCGCGACCAGCGGAAAACCGGTGCCCCAGGGCCGGGTCCACAGGATCTTCGCGGTGACGGGATCGTGTGCGGTGACGGCACGGCCATTGATCACCACGACTTGGGGAATTCCGGCCAGCGTCATCCAAGCGGGGGATGCGTAGTTCGCGGAGCCGTCGCCTCCGGTGGCAAGCACCCGACCGGAGGCGGCGTCGAAGACCAACAGCGACTTGCCCTCACGTCCGCCGGCGAGTGCGTAGACGCGGTTGCTGACGACCAGCGGGGATCCTGAGATCCCCCATTCCGGGAGTCCGGCGCCGGAGAAGGTGAGGATGTTCGTACCCCAGAGCACGCGGCCGGTCTCCAGTTCCAGGGCCTGGAGCCAACCGGTCGCGCCTTGGGTGAAGACGCGTCCTCCGTCGATCGTGGGGGTGGAACGCGGACCTTCCCCGCCGAGAGGCGTGGCATAGCGGGCCTCGTTGGTGACCGACCAGACGTCGCGTCCCGTGATCACGTCGCGTGCGACGACGTGTTCCGAGCTTCCATGCTGCTCCAAGGTGATCGCCATGCGTCCCGCCACGGCAAAGCCGGACCAACCCGCACCCACCGGAACCCGCCAGAGCTCCACCGGCGCGTTGCTTCCGGTGCCGATGCGGGGACGGGCTCCGGAGAGGATGCCGTTCCGGTCGGGCCCTAGGAACTGCGGATAGTCGCCCCGAAGGACGGAGCCTCCCGTCGCCGACTCGGATCCGAGGACCGTGCGGGTGGATTGCCATCTCCATTCCAACGTAGGGATCAGGTCGCCCGTGAAGCCGCCGATCCGGAGGGTGAGCTTCGCGAAGACGCCGAGTCCGGCCAGGGCGATGACCGGATAGAGGCGGAGGCGCAGCGCGGCCCGGGAAAGGAAGAGCCACCAGAGCAGTAGCAGGACGCCCGCGATCGCGGCGATGGTCAGCGAAATGAAGCGGACGCCGGTCGAAATGGGGACTGCGATGAGTTCCTTGCGCTGAAACGGCCACTCCGTCCACGACTGTACAATTCCGATCGCGACCGCCGCGAGGATCAGGATGACCACGGCCGGCCATTTCCGGATGGAGTGGCGGGCTGCTGGGAGGGGGGATTCGCTCATCGACACTTGGATCCTTCCGGAATCCAGCCGTTCGGCAAGTGTCGCCGACATCGCAAGCCGATGTCCGGTCGCGTCGACAGGTGGCCGTCGCTTCTTGGGACCGCGATTGGCCCCCTGTTTGCTTCGGAAGTCTCGATTTGGTCCGGCCGAGTGGTCGGACGGGCGGGCTTGGGCGGTGGAAACCGTGTGTCACCCCCAAGCCCGCCTTCACTTTCCTGCCCGCCCCGCTTCCGGTGGGCATTTCCCGGCGCCGAATCCGGGGCTTCCTCGTCTTTGCGCTGGATCGTTTCTGCGCTCCAGCCTACACCGGAGCGGTCCCCCAAAAGGTCGGCCTTGCCCCGTATGAAGCCCCGTCATCCATTTTCCCCCCGCGGCGCGTTCACGCTCATCGAGCTGCTCGTGGTCATCGCCATCATCGCCATCCTCGCCGGCATGCTTCTGCCGGCGCTGGCCAACGCCAAGTCGAAGGCCACCGGCCTCAGATGCCTGAGCAACCTCAAGCAGATGCAGTTGGCTTGGCAGATGTACCCCATGGACAACCAGGACAAGATCGTCCTGAACTACCTAGGCACCACCAACGCCTGGATCGGTGGCAGCGTCTCATCGATGCCTGGCGCGACCAACCAGCTCGACATCCGCAACGGGAAACTCTTCCCGTACAACACCAGCACGGAGATCTACAAGTGCCCCTCGGATGCCCTCGGCTTCAAGGTCGCTGGTCGCCCCGTCCTCCGGGTCCGTAGCTATTCCATCAACGGCCAGATCGGCGGCGATCCGAGCATCACCTTCGTCAATCCCAGCGCGGGGCCGAAGTCGAAGCTGGACCAGATCACCCGCCCCGATCCGTCCAACGCGATGGTGTTCGTGGACGAGGACGCGGACAGCATCGACGACGGCTACTTCGCCGTTCAGGCCGCGCCGCCCCGTTGGACCTGGCAGAACACCGCCGCGAGCCGTCATGGCAACGGTGGCGTCCTTTCCTTCGCCGACGGGCATGCCGAGCAGTGGCGTTGGGTCGAGCCCGACACCCGAAGGCTGAAGGGGTTGGACAAGCCCGCGAAGGTCGGCCACCGGGATCTCGCACGCTTCCATCGCGCCACCTACGAGCCCTGAACCCGGCCGGGTTCCGTGGAAGCCCCGCTCTCCGCGGTTGAATCCCGTCCCGTCCTCAACAAACCTCTCCCGGAACCACCATGAGATTCGGCATCAACACCTTCCTGTTCACCTCCCCGTTCACGACGGACTCGGTCAAGCTGTTCCCCAAGTTCAAGAAGTGGGGCTTCGAGTCGATTGAGATCCCCGTCGAGGCCCCGGAACACATCGACCCGGCCAAGGTCAAGGCCGCGGCCGACAAGCATGGTTTGGTGATCGGCAGCATCTGCGCCGCGATGGGTCCCGGTCGCGACTTCCGCGGCACCCCCGAGGAGCAGAAGACCGCCACCGACTACATCACCGCCCTGATCGACCAGGCGGTCGTCCTCGGCTGCCCCTCGATCATCGGACCGATCTACTCGGTGGTCGGCCGCATCGGCTCCCACACCGACGCCGAGCGCAAGCAGCAGTTCGCCGAGGTGGTCAAGCACCTGAAGCCGCTCGCCAAATACGCCGAATCGAAGGGCGTCACCCTCTGCATCGAGCCGCTGAACCGCTTCGAAACCGACTTCCTCAACACCACCGACCAGGGCCTCAAGCTGGTCAAGGCGATCAAGTCCAAGGCCGTGAAGCTCCACCTCGACACGTTCCACATGAACATCGAGGAAAAGAACCAGGCCGACGCCATCCGCAAGGCCGGACCCTACCTCGCCCATTTCCACGCCTGCGGCACCGACCGCGGGACCCCGGGCAACGATTCGCTCGACTGGAAGCCCATCGTCGCCGCCCTCAAGTCCATCGGATACAAGGGTGACGTCGTCATCGAGAGCTTCACCACCGATGTGAAGGTGATCGCCCGCGCCGCCGCCATCTGGCGCCGCATGGAACCCACCCGCGACGAGATCGCGGTCAAGGGCCTCGAGAACCTTCGCCGTTTCTTCGGCAAGAAGAAGTAGTCCGATCCCGAGCCCCGGGTTCCGGAACATCCAAGGGCGACACGACTCCGGTTGTGCCGCCCTTGCTGCGTTCAGGGGTCGCGCTTCGCGACCACACCCAGACAAAGGACGCCGTCCCAGCCTTCCGGCGGATGCAATCGCGCCGGCCAGACCTTCGTCAGGGCGGTCCGGGTCCGGACCGTTTCGCGGACTTCGCTCCCTTCGATCTTCCCCTCCGCCACCAGTCGGAACTCCACGCGGATCCCGGGTGTCACGCCGGCCGCGGCCTTCAGGGTCGCCCGGCCTTCCTTGGATTTCGCCGCCAAGGTCGTCGGCTCCACGCTGAATCCCTCCGGAAGGCCTTCCGCCCGCACCACGATTTCTCCGTCGAAGTCCTTCCGGGAAATGCGCAACGGGAACTCCGCCGTGCCACCGGGAAGGATTTCCAGGGTCTGCTTCTCGGACTGGATCCCGAAGCCGCTACGACCTGGTCGCCAGTGCAGTTGGAAGCGGTGTTCCGCGGACCCGCCGCCGGTCAACTCGCGGACGCACAGCCGGTGCGGTCCTTCGTTCTCGAAGGTGAATCCGAAGGCACCGTCGTCTTCCTGCGATGGATCCATGCCCGCCACCCGCCGGCCCTCTCCGTCTTCGATCCACACCTCCGCGTCTCCGGGCGATCCCAGACGCCGCATCCTCAGTTCGAACCACCGGTTTGCCCCCTTCGCGCCTTCCATTGGAAACCGCAGCACTTCGCCGGGCTTCGTCAGCACTCCCTCCACGGAACCCGTCGGCGTCCTCACGTCGGGCAGCACCAAGGGCTCTGGGAGCCGGACATTCCGTTCCCGCGTCGCCGGGTTCCTCTCCTTCTCCCGGCTGGATCCGATCGAGATCTCGAGGTGCACCCAGTGGTCCTTGCCGCCGGCATGCGAGGAGTCGCGCAGCAGCAAGATGTGTCGCCCGCCGCTGCGGATGTCCCAACTCCCGCGGGCATCCCTTCCCAGCCCCGGGGTGTCGTCCACGCTTCCCAGGCTGCGTCCCCGCGGGTCGATCAGTTCGAGGAACGGATCGAAGCCCGATCCCAGGCGCCTTGCGAACGCCTCCACGTCCAACCGGACTCCGCGGGCCAGCTCGATTTCGATGCGCCGGGTTGTCGCCTGCGGCAAGGTCAGTTCCAGAGCCGTCGTTCCCGCGATCCGAACCCCGCGCCCTGCGTCGACTTCGGACGAAAGCTTTCGGTCCACGGGCTTCGAACCGGTGCGCAAGAGGAACGGCTGCGAGATGCCGCCGGGACCATGGAATTGGGCCACGGCGATCCCCGTTGCGACGTCGGTTTTCAGCCCGAAAACGAGCCGGTCGCCGCGAAGGATTCCTGGCTCGCCGGTCGCCGCGAAGCGGGTCCAGAGCCGCGTTCCTTCGGGGGCGAGGTTCGCCGGAATCGAGATCTCCTGCGTGCCGAGGATGAGTCCCCGCGGTTGGACATCGGTCGCGACGAACGGATCGGCCGCCAACGCCTTCAATCCCGAAAGGGCCCCTCCGAACAAGAACCACAGGCGCCCCGCGATCATGCGAGGACGCCTTCGATGACCTTGCCCGAGGTGATGGCGACGGGACGGTCGCCCTGGCCGCGCACCTCGGTGTGCGGATCGATGCCCAGCAGGTGGAACACCGTCGCGGCGACGTCGTCGGGCCGCACCATGTTCTCCGCCGGATAGGCGCCGTGCCGGTCGCTGGCCCCGTAGGCGAAGCCGCGCTTCACGCCGCCGCCGGCCAAGAGTACCGTGTAGCAGTCGGGCCAATGGTCGCGGCTGATGTTGCCGTTGATCTTCGGCGTCCGTCCGAACTCGCCCATCCAGAGCACCAGCGTGGTGTCCAGAAGGCCCCGTTCGTCGAGGTC
>JAIXUV010000400.1 GCA_027483345.1 Verrucomicrobiales bacterium
ACCGTCCTCTGCATCGCTTCGCTCGTGGTTTGGCAGTTCCCGGACAAGCTGGGTGTGGGCGATTCGTTGCGAGGATTTGGACCCGGCTGGTGGGCGCTGTGTTTCGGTGTATCGTCGCTCAAGTATGCTGCGGAGTGGTTCCGTCCCACCGTCCGTGAGTGCTGGATACGCGACGGGATTTTTGGCTGGCGCAGCCCTCGACAGCCAAACGCCTCCGGGGAGGTCGAACTTTCGGAAGTGCAAGTGCTCCGCGTCAGCCTGATGGAACATTTTCAATTACTCACGGCCCACGATCGACACAAGGTACCAGTTGGTTGCGTCCGAGATATGCAGATCATCACAGACCACATAGCTGGCGCCTATCCGCATATTCGCGTCGAATGGAGCGTTCGCTGAGAACTGGCCTGTCTTGCTTCAAGATCTGACAGTTTGGCGTCTATCAAGACTCTGCTGTCATTGGAGAGCTGAAACATCAACGGTTTTAATATTACTTCGCCACTGAATTTGAGCCGGATACGGTTGAAGCTTCGTTTTCCATCTCAAGCACACTAACCAAGGTACTCATGAACGCCACACCCTCAACACCGCCGCCAATACCTCCGCGGAGGGGAAGCTTTCCGCCGGTGTTTCTTTCTGCGTTCATCTACCCCGGCCTAGGGCAACTCACTCAAGGACGCCGTTGGGCCGGAGGCTTCTTCATCCTCTTATTCACCCTGCCTTTTTTAAAACTAGCAGCACAAATCTCGAAGATCGTTGTCATCTACTTCAACCTCGCCTTCAACTGGCGCAATGCTGAAGAGACTCCACAGGATATGGGTATTTTGATGCCGTTCCTCGTTTGCGTCGTGCTATATGCAATCAACGTTGTGGATGCGGTACTGGCACAGCGACGAGCCAAAGGGTAACAACCGAGCGGTGACGCAACTGGCCAAAGAGCCTGCCTGAAAATGGATGAGGGCGCCGGAATCCGCTCGCCGTCGATTGCGGGAGGTGCCTATTCGGGCGCGGGATAGCGTTGGGAAGGGAATGGATTTCACGGGTTGGTGAGCGATGCCATTGCGTGCTTCCTTGGGGTCATTCAATGACCTCCACCGACCCAAAGACGGCCGTGGCGGAGGCAACGGTATTGCCCGAACAGACAAAGAGCCCGATCCGGCTCGAATCGTCGAAATTGGCGGGAAGTGTCATGCGTGGCTTTCCCCAATCTTTTCCGTCGGCCGAGGCGTAAATCCGAACCTCACCGGATGCCCGCACGAGCCTCAGGTGGACCGGCATCTCGACCGTGGACAGCTCCTGGATCTGGTTGTCGTCCTGGTCGCCACTCTTGGAGCGCCATCGACAAGTGAGTTTGCCGGAGGCCGCAATCTGGATCAGGACGAACCGCCCGACGGCTTCGGTCAACGACTCCCGGATCATCAGCCCCGCCGCGGTGGATGGCCGGTTGTCCCACTGGTAGCTCGGACCGCCGACGTTTGGGGACAGACGGGTGAGAACGGCGGACAGCGTGGCATCACCACGTAACGGCCGGTTTGCGTACACGCCCTGATCCCGGATCCGTTCCCACCAGGACGTCATGGCGTGGCCGCTTCCCTGAAGGATGAATTGGTCTCCGGAAACGGCGACCGAGCCGGGAATCGGCGGCGCGTTCAGCTCGTTGTACCGCCAGCCCGGAGGCAGCGGCGAGGGGTGGACCGTCACCCGACAAACCTGTTGAACTCCTCCAATCGAGGCGGTGACGACGGAGACGCCAGGCTTCTTACCGACGACCATGGCGGTTTGTTCGCCGATGGGCCGAACCTCGGCGGTTTCCGGATCGCTGCTGCTCCAGAGAACCTGGCGCTCGTACGTGTCCAGCGGCGCCAGAGTCGCGTTGAGCGTTGTTCGCTGGTGGACGCGCAGCGTTGTGGTGGGCTGATCGAGGGTCACGGAAGCGACGGCGGCTTCTCGTCCACAGTGAACCCGCTCATTCAACTCAACCGCATTCACCTGCACACCCTCAGTCTCATTGGCGGCGGTCAGCGTGAGGCGATAGACATTCCACTTGGCCGGCGATGAGACGGCGAACTCGCGACGCGGCGTTGTTTCGTTGATGCCTGGCTCCTGTTGTCGGTCCAGCACGGTCCACGTTGTTCCGCCGTCGTTGGAGCCCGCCAACTCGAGCGCCTTCGGCAGCCGGTCGCGGTTGCCACACTCGATGGCGTAGGACGTAACCAGGCGCTTTCGGCCGTCGACGTGCTGGTACTGGATCCACCCCGATGCTCCTTTGGAGCGCCAAACCCCTTGGTTGCTCCTGTCGCCGGAGTGGGTGACATGGCACATGCCCGCGTCCGCGTAGTAGAGCGTGTTGAACTTCAGGTGGATCGGCCGCGGCTTGCCGGCCGTCAGCATTTCCTCCAAGGCCTTCTCGACCTCATCTTTCGAACTCTTTCGAACAAGATAAGCGTGGCGGCCGTTCACACCCGGCTTCCATCGGTTGATCCCTGTGGCGGGGTCGACGATGTTGATGCCGCCGTTGATCTCCGCATACCAAGGTGCGGCTCCCCGGCTCGCAACGAGGCTCGATATCGGATCCCAACTGAGTCGATCACCGGCGAAACCCGCGCTGGGGTAATGGCGGTAGGCCATCGTCAATGGATTGTGTTCGGGCATTTCGTAGGTCACGCGCCGTCCCGAGTTGATCGAGCCTCCATCGCCATTGAAGAGGATCGGCGTGGGCCAGTCCGAGCAGACCAGCGCCGCCGAGGCGGGATCCTGCTTGAAGTTCCA
>JAIXUV010000286.1 GCA_027483345.1 Verrucomicrobiales bacterium
CGGCCGCCGCGCAGCAGCGGTTCCTCTCGCTGTTCCTGCGGAGCGAACGCGAGGTGTTCCGCTACGTCTCGGCCTTGGTGCCCAACGTCTCGGACGCCGAGGACATCGTCCAGCAGACCGCCGTGGCCCTCTGGGAACGGTTCGACGCCTACGATCCCGCGCAGCCGTTCACGCCGTGGGCCTGCCGCTTCGCCCTCAACAAGGCCCGCCAATGGATCGAACGCCACCAACGCTGGCGCGCCCTGCTCGACAACGGCCTCGCGGAGGAGCTCGCCCGGCGACGTGAGGAACTCAGGCCCGAGATCGAGTCGCGCCTCCGCCGACTCGAGGGCTGTGTCGGACTTCTTCCAGACGACCAGCGGAACCTCGTCGAGGGCTACTACTACCGGCGCGAGGAGATCGACCAGCTTGCCGCCCGCACCGGGCGCACCGCGGCCTCGACCTACAAGGCGCTGCAGAGGATCCGTCAGACCCTCCAGGCCTGCGTGGAGAGGTCCCCCGAACCGGAGACCGGCACGCCATGAACCTCCGGTTTCCCTCGACGGCGTTCGACGAGACGGTCGCGTCGGTCTGCCACGGCACCGCCACGGAGGAACAGGCGGTCGCGTTGAACTCGCTGCTGCTCTCCGACGCCGAGGCCCGCGACGAATACCTGCTCCGTGTGGCCCTCCACGCACGTCTCGCCTCGGACCCGGACCTCTTCGTCCCGGAGGTCCCGGCCACGGACCCGGCACCGGCGGCTCTTCCCCTGGGTCGTGACGCGTTCCGGAAGACGCACCGGACGACCCGGCTCGCCCTCGCCGCCGGATTGGTCCTGTTGCTTGGACTAGCCGGTTGGTGGGGCTTTGGTCCGTCCACCGCCCGACGCGGGCCCGGCCGTGCGGTCGCCCTGTTGAACCGGACGGTCAACGCCCGCTGGAATCCCTCCGACCCGGTCCCCCGTCTCGGCGCTCCGCTCGAGCCCCGACTTCTCCGCCTCGAATCCGGCCTCGCCCAGGTCGTCTTCCAGAACGGGGCCCGGGTCGTCCTCGAAGGCCCCGCCGAACTCCGGCTCGTGTCCGAGGCCGAAGCGGTCTGCACCTCCGGACGGCTCACCGCCGAGGTGCCTCCCCAGGCGCGCGGCTTCCGCGTCATCGCGCCCCACCTCGACGTCACCGACCTCGGCACGGCCTTCGGCATGAACGTCGCCGGCGGACGCTCCGAGGTGCATGTCTTCCAGGGTCGCGTGCAATACCGCCCCGAACCCTCGACGCCCGGAACCGATCTCGAGGAGGGCAACGCCGCCGTCGTCGAGGACGGCGCCCCGCCACGGCTGGTGCCTTCCGACCGCTCGGGCTTCGAACCCCTGTTCGACCTCCAGGCCCTGTCCACCGCGGCGGAGGCCCGGCGCTACGACGCCTGGCGTCTCGCCGCCCGCAGGCTCGACCAGGACCGCTCGCTGCGGGTCCACCTCGACTTCGAACACGCCTCCCCCAACGACTGGCGCCTTCCCAACGTCGCCTCGAGGAACGCCGAGGTCCCCTTCGCCACCATCGTCGGCGCCCATTGGCAGGAGGGCCGTTGGTCCACCAAGCCCGCACTGGCGTTCCGGGGCGTCGGCGACCGCGTCCGCTTCGCCCTGCCCGGTTCCATCGGATCGGTCACGCTCGCCGCCTGGGTGCGCGTCCAGGCCCTCGACCGCGAGATCAACTCCCTCTTCATGTCCGATGGCTTCGAACCCGGAACCCTCCACTGGGTGCTCCGCGACGACGGCGTCCTCGGCCTCACCGTCATCGGTCCCGGACGCGACCACCAGATCCTCGCCAGCCCACCGGTGCTGACGCCCGACCGGCTCGGCTCCTGGGTCCACCTGGCGGTGGTCGTCGACGGACCGGGCCGTCGTGCCGTCCATTACGTCGACGGCCGGCCCGTCAGCCGGCATCCGCTCCGGATCGCGCCGCCCTATTCCGTGGGCACTGCGGAACTCGGCAACTGGAACGCCGTCGGTTTCCCGGGAAGCGATCCGTTCCTCGTGCGCAACCTCCATGGCCTGATGGACGAGTTCTGCCTCTTCGACCGGCCGCTCAGTCCCGAGGAGATCCGCTCCCTCCATGCCAGTGGGCATCCGCAGCCGGAATCGTCGGACCTCCGTTGACCCCCGTTGGCCGGTTCGAGAGGGGCGTACGTAGTTCTACGTAGCCCGCAGACCGTTTCTGGACCTGGTGGAAGTCCCCTGACTACAACGGGGCAACCGTGATGAACCTTTTCCGGATTGGTCTGCTTTCGATCGGCATTCTCGCCTGCCTGCGCTCGGTCGCACAGCAGGCGGGATCCCTGGACACCAACTTCGTCGCCGTGGCCGGCACCGACGCCGTGCCGAATCGGCTGGCCCCGTTGCCGGACGGCCGGGTTTACGTCGGCGGTGGATTCACCAACTACGGCGGCACCGGCAGGGCGTCCTTCGTCCGGTTGCTCCGCAACGGCGAGGTCGACACCGCCTTCACCCTCCTACCGCTGCGCAAGGTCACGCCCGCCGTCATCCTCAACAACCAGGTCCTCGTTCCCGCGTCGACCAACCTCGGCACGATCGCCGCGGCCATCGCGCTCCCGGACGGCCGCGCGGTGATCGGCGGCGTCTTCTCCCACCTCGGTGCGACGCCGGTGAACAACCTCCTCCTGCTCGGCACGGACGGATCGGCGGCCGTGTCTTCCTTCGACATCGAGGGCCTCGAAGTTTCGTCGCTGTTGCCCGGTCCCGCCGGGACCTTCTACGTCGGCTGCAAGGGCAGCCTCGCCTCGGCTCGGCTTCCGTTGCTCCGCTTCCACGTCACCGGCGCTCGGGACACCTCCTTCACCCCGCCCACCCTCGCCGAGCTCGGCTATCAGAGCGCGAATCCGTTCATCCTCGCCCAAGGGCCCGGCGACACGGTCTACGCCGTCCCCGCCGCCGCGGTAGGCTTCAACCCGGTCTCGGACATCCTCCGGCTCACCGCCTCGGGTTCCCTCGACACCGGCTTCGCCACCACCGGCAAGGCGTCCATCCCGTTCGCCAACCTCTCCAGCTTCATCTCCGATCCCTCGGGCCGGCTGGCCTTCGCCAACGTCGCGTCCTACCGGGGCTCCGCACTCCCCCGGAAGATCAACCGCCTCAACCTCGACGGGTCCCTCGACTCCACCTTCCTCCCCACGGTGGATCCCGGTCAGGGCGGACGCGTCGTCGCGGCCCAGGCCGACGGCAAGGTCCTCTTCACCAGCGCCGCGGCTCCGGTCTCGCGTCTCAACGCCGACGGAACCCCGGATACCGGCTACGCCAATCCGGCCCTCGTGCCCATCCGCCAGACGCTGCTCTCGCTGACCCAGTTCGCCCCCGCGTCGGATGGCAGCCTGTTCGCCGCCGGTTTGTCCTTCACGCCCACGTTCCAGGTCCGCAACGGCGCCTACCGCATCTTCGGTGACCCCAACACTCCACCGACCGTCTCCGGCCCGCCCCTGTCCCAGACCAACACCGTCGGCGCCCGCACGCGGTTCAGCGTGACGGCCCAAGGGGCCGCGCCCTTGGCGTACCAGTGGCACCGCAACGGCCAGGTCATCCCCGGGGCCACCGGACCCAACCTCGTGGTCGATCCCTCACCGGCCGAGGACGACGGCGCGCTCTTCCACTGCGTGGTCTCGAACGGCCTCGGGTCGACCCCGTCGGATCCCGCCCGCCTGACCCTCCTGCCCGCTACCGCAGGCAGCGTGTACCGCGAGACCGACACGCCCGTCGGCGCCGATTCCTCGGTGGTGGATCTCGAATGGGATGCCTCGGGACGCCTGCTCGCCGTGGGCGGCTTCACGAAGTTCCACGGCACCAACCGTGTCCGAGCCGCCCGCCTCGTCGACGAGGGCCGGCTGGTGGATCCGTCCTTCGAGCCCACCGGGATCAACAGCGTGGGCCTGCTCCAGTCCGTGTACCCGCTCGCCTCGGGTCGGGTGCTCGCCGTCGGCAGCGTCTCGCTCACCTACTCCAACGTCGTCCACCAAGGCGTGCTCCGCCTCGGCGCCAACGGCGCGCTCGACACCTCCTTCAACCCCGCCGGCACCGGCGGCGATTCCGGGACCGTCTTCTCCGCACTGGCCGACGGAAGCCTCTTCGTCGGCGCCTCCTTCTGGAACGGCATCCCGCTTCCCAACGGCTACGGGCGGCTCTCCGCTGACGGCGTCCGCGACCCCGCGTTCGTCCCATCCCCGGCCTTCGGTCCAACCCGGGTCGTCCTGGCCCTGCCGGACGGCTCGGCCCTCGTGGGAGGACTCACCAACACCTTCAATCCCTCGTTGAACGGCAGCGGCGTGATCCGACTGCTTCCCGACGGCTCACGCGATCCCGCCTTCTACACCGGCCTCTTCAACGGGTGGTCGCGTCCCCTGGTGGCCGCGATCCTGCGCCAGCCCGACGGACGGATCCTCGTCGCCGGCTCCTTCACCCGCGACAATGTCCTGCCGGCTCGGACGATCGGTGTGATCCGGCTGCTGGAGAACGGCCGGATGGATCCGTCCTTCAACCCGGTGACCTCGCTCGCCGCCATCGACAACGGCTCCCTGTCCGGCATCGCCCTCCAGGCGGATGGTCGCATCCTGATCCGAGGGAACTTCGGCAACGTCGGAGGATTCCCCCGCAACGGCGTGGCCCGGCTCTGGCCCAACGGCGTGGTCGATCCCGACTTCGCCCCGGGACGTCCCACCCGCGGAACCCTCGCCGGATCGGTCTCCGCCCTCGCGGTCTCGGCGTCGAACAACGTCTTCCTTGGCGGCGACTTCCTCCAGTTCGACGGCCTTCCCCGCACCAACTTCGTCCGCATCCACGGCGGCCCGCTGCAGCCGGTTCCCGCCGCCCCGGGCATCGGCAGCCAGCCGACGCGTGTCGTGGCCAAGGCCGGCACCGCGGTCACCCTCACCGTGGTCCCTTCCGGAGACGGCCCGCTCCAGTACCAGTGGCGCCGCAACGAGACCCGGGGCTCCACGAACTTCGTCGAGATTCCCGGCGCGACCAACGCCAGCCATGTGATGACCGCGGTCCGCTATGGACCCGGTCCCGATTCCGGCCTGTTCCAGGTCACGGTGATCAACCCCGGCGGCTTCGCCGTCAGCTCCAACATCACGCTGCTCGTCGAGCCGGATCCCATCGTCCCGGGCGCCGTGGACAACGCCTTCGCCCCCGCGGCGGCCAGCGGCATCCTCACCGGCCAGGCGCAGCTCGTCGCACCGGCTCCCGACGGACGCCTCTACGCCTCGCTCCGCACCACGCTCGTCCGCCTGCTCGAGGACGGCACCCCGGATCCGACCTTCCAGGCACCGGCCGACCTCACCGCGGTCCAGGACGGCGGCATCTCCGCCGTGAAGTGGCAGCCTGACGGGAAGATCCTCATCGCCGGCCGCATGAAGGACGGCGCCTTGGCGCGGTTGTTGCCGGACGGTTCCTACGATCCCGGCTTCGTCCGCACCAACCGCTACAACGGCGGATTCCAGAACGTCCCCTGGGAGATCGGACTCCAGCGCGACGGCCGCATCCTCCTCGCGGGCAGCTTCGAGAACTTCGCCGGCCGCCCCGTGAACGGACTGCTCCGCTTCCTGCCGGACGGCACGGTCGACACGTCCTTCCCGTTCACGGCCCTGGAAGCCGTCCTTCCGAATCCCACCCGCACCCTGCCCGGCACCGCGGTCTCCCTGCGGGTGCTCTCCGACGACCGCATCTACGTCGGCGGCGGGTTCAACCGCGTGGGCGGCATGACCCGGGTCGGCGTGGCGCGCCTGAACTCCGACGGCTCGGTGGACACCTCCTTCGAACCGCCCACGAACGCCGCCACCCCGCTCGGCCAGGGCGGCAACATGCTGTTCTACACCCTCGGACCGGTGACGCCCCAGGGCGGCGTGTATGTATTCGGAACCTTCCAGCCCGTGCCCGGCGGACGGACCGACTCCGCCCTGCGGCTCGCGCCGAACGGATCCGTCGACGAGACCTTCCATGTTTCGACCGACTTCCAGATCAACTACGGCGCCGTGCAGGGTGACGGGAAGCTGATCGTCACCGGCCAGTTCACCCGGCTGAACGGGGAGAATCGTGCGGGCTTCGCGAGGCTCAACCTCGACGGGACGACCGACGGCACCTTCACGCCGGCCACCGGCTTCGGAGTCGGTTCCGCGATGGTGATCCTGCCCGACGGCAAGCTCATGGTCGGCGGCACCCGCTACTTCACCGGCATCGGCCCGTCGCTGCCGGCGCAGGAGATCGACTTCACGCTGCGGCCCGGCGGACTCGAGCTGAGCTGGCCTGCCGCGTATCGACTCCAGCGCGCCACCCGGCTTTCGCCGGCCGACTGGCAGGACGTCCCCGATCCGTCGCCGTTCGTCGTGCCGCTCTCCGGCCCCGGCGAATTCTTCCGCGTCGTCCCGCGCTGAGGCGGACTTGCACAGAAGGAAATCCTCACGCCAAGACGCCAAGACGCGGACCCACCGATAGGGAAACGTCAGCGTCGAGGCGGAGACGCCGGGTTCGCCTCCCCGTTTGCGTTTTTGCGGCTTTGCGTGCGGTCCCTGCCGGTTCCCACCAATTGCGGAAGCGGACTGCCGCACTCCACAACCTCGCGGCCCGACAGGGTCGCACTGGCTGCAGCGTTGACTGAATGACTCATTCAGTTATCAAACGAGCGTGCCACGGTTGCGTGCGGACATCTCGGGCAAGCGGTTGAGGGAACTCGTCGAGGCGGCCCTGGGGGTCTTCTGCCGCCAGGGCTACGAGCGGTCGCAGGTCGCCGACGTCGCCAAGGTCATGGGCGTCGCCGTCGGCACCATCTACCTCTACGTCGAGGGCAAGGAGGCCCTGTTCGACCTCGTCGTGCGCCACACGGCGTCCACGGACACGGACTGGCTCGACGACATCGAGATCCCCGTCCCCGCACCGGCTCCCGGCTCCACCGTGGAGTTCCTCCGCGGCGTCTTCGGGCGCGAAGGCCAGTGGCCCCATCTCCAGGCCGCACTCAAGGCCCGCCGCGCGCCGGACATCCGCGCCGAGCTCGACGGCGTGGTGCGCGAGCAGTACCGCCTGATGACCCGCCATCGCCGCGGCCTCGTCCTCCTCATGCGCTCCGCCCTCGAGTTCCCCGGGCTCTCCGAGGTGTTCGTCCTCGGCCTCCGGAAACGCCTGCTCGAAGGCCTCGCCACATACCTCGACTCCCGCATCGCCGTCGGTCAGGTGCGTCCGCTCCCGGATGTTGCCGCCACCGCGGCGGTCCTCACCCAGACGATCGCCTGGGCCAATCTCCAGCGCCCCTTCGATCCCGGCCTCAACGCGCTTGCCGAACAGGCCGTCGAGGACGCCACCGTCGACCTCATCGTGTACGGCCTGCTGCCCCACCCCACCCAGACATGAAGTTCCTCGAACAGCTTCTCGGCAAGGACCGCACCTTCCTCGAACGCTCCCTCGCCACCACCGTCGAGGTCGGCCTCCGCTACTTCCTCTTCGCCGGCATCGCCTGGATCCTCGCCTACTGGCTCTTCCGCAGCCGCTGGCTCCACCGCAAGATCATCGATCGCTTCCCGGCCTCCTCCGACGTCCGACGCGAGATCGGCTACTCGCTGATGACGCTGCTGATCTTCGGCCTCATGGGCGCCGGCACCATCGCCGCCTCACGCGCCGGCTGGACGCAGATGTACTGGAGGTTCTCGGACTACGGCCAGGCGTGGTTCTGGGGCAGCGTGGTCTGCGCGATCTTCCTCCACGACACCTACTTCTACTGGACCCACCGGCTCATGCACCACCGGCTGCTGTTCCCGACCTTCCACCGGGTGCACCACCTCTCCAACAACCCGTCGCCCTGGGCCTCCTACGCGTTCGCCCCGGCCGAGGCCGTCGTCGAGGCCGGCATCTTCCCCGTCGTCGCCCTCGTCATGCCGATCCATCCGGCCGCCTTCGGACTCGTGATGCTCTGGCAGATCCTCTTCAACGTCGCCGGGCACACCGGCTTCGAATTCCACCCTCGGTGGCTCATGGACACACCCCTGCGGTTCCTCCTCAACACCCCCACCAACCACGTGATGCACCACGAGAAAATGCGCGGGAACTACGGGCTCTACTTCAACATCTGGGACCGTCTCATGGGCACGAACCATCCCGATTACGAGTCCCGCTTCCGTGAGGTGACCTCTCGGCCCGCGCCGGCGAAGGCGCCATGAACCCCCGCAGCGCCGCGGTCCGAAGCGTCCTCGCCGCCTGGACCTGCACCGCGGTCCTCGCCGGGAAGGCCGCCGAACCCTGCCGCATCGAGGTGGTCGAACAGGGCTCCGGCTGGCCGGTTCCCCTCGTGGAACTCCGGACCACCCACAACGTCGTTCATCACTCCGACAACGCCGGCGTGGTCGCCGTCTCCGAACCGGAACTGCTCGGACGCGAGGTGTTCCTCCATGTCGCCGCCGACGGCTATGAGGTTCCTGCCGATGGCTTCGGCTACCGCGGTGTCCGGCTCGACCTCCAGTCCGGGACCACCCGCCGCATCGAGGTCCGACGCACCATGGTCGCCCGTCGGCTCGGGCGCCTCACCGGCGCCGGCCTCTTCGCCGAAAGCCAGGCCACCGGACGCGACCTCGACTGGAAGGAGAGCGGCGTGTTCGGCTGCGACAGCGTCCAGACCGTGATGTTCCGCGGCCGCCGCCACTGGCTTTGGGGCGACACCACGGTCCCCCATTACCCGCTCGGGATCTTCGACAGCCTCGGCGCGTTCTCCGCCGAACGTCCGTTCGACCGCTTCGAGCCGCCCCTCCGGCCTGCGTTCGACTTCGTGCGCGACGACCGCGGCCGTCTTCGCGGCATCACCCCGATGCCGGGTGAAGGACCCACCTGGGCCACCGCCCTCGCCGTCCTTCCCGACCGCGACGGCAAACCGCATCTCGTCTGCAGCTACACCAAGGTCCGCGGCCACCTCGAATCCTACGAATGGGGCCTCGCCGAGTGGAACGACGCGAAGCGCATCTTCGAACGCACGAAGGTCCTCTGGACGAAGTCCCCCGAATCGCCACGCCCACCGGCGCTGCCCGTCGGTCACGCCGTCCCTTGGAAGGACGCCGTGGGCCGCGACTGGATCCTCTTTTCCCACCCGTTCCCCACGTTGAAGTGTCCGGCCAACTACGAGGCCTGGTCCGATCCGTCCCGTTGGACCACGATCGAGCCGCAGAAGGAACTGAGGTCCGCCGAGGACGACTCGGCCGTGCGTCCCCACGACGGCGTCCACAGCGGCGGCATCGGCTGGCACGCGTGGCGTCGCCGTTGGGTGACGGTCTTCCTCCAGGCCGGCGGCAAGCCCTCGGCTCTCGGAGAGCTCTGGTACGCCGAGGCCGACGCGCCGACCGGTCCGTGGGGTCCCGCGGTGAAGGTGCTCACCCACCGTCACCACACCTTCTACAACCCCTGCCTGCACCTCGACTTCACCCCGGCCGACGCGCCGACGCTGCTCTTCGAGGGCACCTACAC
>JAIXUV010000054.1 GCA_027483345.1 Verrucomicrobiales bacterium
ACTTCACGAGGGAACAAGACGGCCTACTCCAAGATTGGAGCCACCAGGTCATCTTCATGAACCCACCGTACGGACGGGTCATCGGGAGGTGGATTGAGAAGGCGTACCAATCAAGCCGCGAGGGGTCCCTCGTCGTGGCCCTCCTACCCGCCCGTACCGACGCCAGTTGGTGGCACGACTACGTCATGAAAGGCGAAATCCGCCTCCTCCGTGGCCGCCTCACCTTCGAAGGCGGCAAGTACCCCGCCCCCTTCCCCTCCGCCATCGTCGTCTTCCGACCTCCCCAAGCTAAGATGATTTCTGTACAGCGCGATCCAAGACACGAACAGACCAGAATCGAGCGTGGACTACTACTGTGAAGCAGTCGAAGCGCCCGAGGCGAGCCAGCGGAGTGCGGGAATAGACGGGAGCAAAAACGAGCCGGAACAGCGGATTGAAACTGCACAACGCGGCAGATTGAATTCAATGTCCCCTTCTCTCCCGAGAATGCGGAACAAAGACTGCCCCTCTGAGGACCGGTAGCCGATAATTGGGTCAGGTGACTCGATGGCTCCACCGAAGGAAGGATTATTAACCCAGGCAGAGACAACGAAACCAAACTGGTTTCGGATACTCGCGTTAAGGGCTACGAATCGAAGTCCGCGAGTCCCTTGCACAGCAGACAATTGGCCAAAGAAGGAATCGAGCCCGATCTTGTACGGCGGCAGCAGGATTCGAGGATCGAAGGCGTCAGAACCGTATACTCGGGAGCGACGAAAGATGACTCTCCGTGCCGATTCTAGCCTTGAGAGTTCGACGTCACGATTGGGAACCACATCGCGGGGATTGGTTCTACGAATGTGAGCAGAAAATGGACACCGAACTCCATTTGGATCGGATGAAAAGCTAAACTCCTCATCCGGGGGTTCTCCACCCGGATCCGCATCTGGTGCCAATGAAACCGGCCATCCACTAGGCCAACGACCGATCATTCTTGATGCGGCCCAGACGAGTTTCTCCAGCGAAGCAGGCCCTACGGCCTGAACCAGAGCCGTGTGAAGTCCTTTCCAGAACCCCGACACATCCTGCTCAAGATCCTGGAACACAAGGAATGTTCCCCACCGACCAAGATCCTTATTGCAAGGTGAGTAAATCGCTTCGGGAAGGACATTACCTGGGTCCAAATCCATCGGAACCAAAATTGATTCGGAAACCTGACCTGAAGCCGACTTCGCACCCAGGAACAGTTCACCTGCATGTACATCTGAATTTCCATCCCATCCGTGGATACGAGGCTCAGTTAAGCCATCACGAAACCCAAATGGCTCGCACCGATGGCAACGAAGCGAACCATCAAGTTCAAACAAAAGCTTTGTCCCAGCTGGAGGCGGTGGAGCCAGTCCGGGGCCATTAACGGAATAGGTACACCTTAGAAGATGGATCGTCTCAGATGGGAATGTACTGTTGGCAGGGGGAATTGGTAATTCAGAAAACTCGGGCGGAAATTGAGAAAGGAGGCGCTCCGGCAACCCAATACAGTGGAACCCTTGATAACTAAATGCAAATTGTTGAACCTCATCCCAAGGTACACCATGGACTCTCCGAGAAGAACCATAGTCTCTTGCTGTAAGGACTCTGGTTGCCAGAGTTTCTAGATCACGCTTGAATGAACCTATATCGGTGATCTGAAAGAACTCATAACGTGTATACCTAAAAAAACCAAGACCAGATCTTGCAAGTGCTTGGCAATTCGTTTCAACCTCGATCTGCTCGGGCGAACGATCGGAAATTCTTGAAGGCATGAGGATCTGCTGATAATTCAAATACTCGCTTTAGGAAATTCTTAGCAACCCATATGGGTGAGTTATATGAGCAAGAGTTCGGCGTGAATATGCAGAAAAGTAGAAAAGCGTCTCGCACTCCCGTTGGGCAAGGTACTGCTTAAGTGCTCTAACATCTGCAGAACCCGACACCGGATAAATAGGATCAGAACCCCAGATCGCATCAAGTCCCGAACCGATCATATCCCCAAACTCGTCAATATAGCCGTCCCATCCTCCGTCGTAGTTGGAAGCAAACAACAGATAACGCCCACCGTCAACAATGCACCAGTAGGCTGAATGAATTGTTTGAATATCAAGCAGTCGTCCAGTCGGTGCAATTTTTCTAGAATACAGATCAATAATCCCAAGCGTAGCCTGAAGCCGCTCAACAGCTCCAGCGTTAACGCGGATAGGAGAGAATAACGTTAGCGGATTCTGACTAAACAATGACTCATCATGTAGTGCCGGCGCATTACGCCACTTAGCCTGTCTTGCTGCAGATCGAAGAGGCGTACCATTCGTAGGCGGATTCCGAAAAAGGCGATTGATTAGTCTATACTCAGGAAATCGGTCCAAGGATCGCGTGATAGCGAGCGCGGAGTCCACAGAAACGCTTTGGCCATGACTCCTAATCAAACGAAGCACAGCAGGAATGGCGAGTATGCTTCTTACAACTGAGGCTGGTCGCCCAGTAACCGATTGATGAGCTAGAGCAAATAGTTCAGCCATTGGCTTTAGCATACTAATCCAGACACGGTGGGCCTCCGCCCCGTCACACCAGCCTTGACGCGAGCGAAAGAACCTTTGGAATTCCTCTAGTCTCTGGATACGCCCTTCAAGCTCTCGACGCGTTAGCCCTCGCATAGCTCTAAATGTCGCAGATGGCTGAATTCGTCGCTCAAATACTTGCTCCAGACAGTTCTTGTTCTCCGGGATTTGAAGAATTTTTCCGAGGCCACACTTTCTTATAGATTCAGAGATTCTGATCCATCCTTCTAGCTGTTCGCCATCCAGATCCATCGCTAGAAGAATCTGATCACAAGCTTCTCTCCGGACGTGGGAAATGCGGAGAAAATGGAGTTCTTTGACGTTTAAGAGCGCCTCGCGGAATACTTTAGTGACATTTTCGTTCGATAGGGAGGCGCGTATTGCTCCAAGCCCGCCTTCTTCCGTGCGGACATCAAGTAGCAGCAGGACGCCATTGTGATGCATCGCAGCACAAATAACACCATCCGAACGTCATGGACTCAGTTCGACCTTTGAACCCCAATAGCCCAAACCGCCGAATCTTCAGCCTTACCGCCACGCACGTACCGAAGACCAATGTCTATCTGAAAACTATTCGTTCCAACAACAATCTCTTTAAGTTTTATAGCCACACCGACTTGACTTGCATTGAGAGTAGGATTCGAGACGGTCAAGCTTTCCACCTTAGCAAGATCAGTAGGAACAACTTTAACTACGAGATTAGTGGAATCAACGATACGTTCAAACCCAAGACCACCCAAAGTCAAATTCACTGACGCGTTTGTCGCGGTAGCAGGGATAGACAATTGAGGTGGAAATATATACGAGATCACTGACGGGCGCTGCGGCGTATCAATAACTCGCCCATCCCGCTGAATAACATCTTTTTCAACAGCGGTTTTCAGCTGAGAAAGACCATGGTAAAGGGAGCTTCTGTTTTCAAATTCCTTTACATCACCGATTGCGGCTTCGAGTGTGTATTCTTGTAGAGGAAGACGCTGTTTAGCTTGGATAAGTCCTTCCATTTCATTTTGAGAGACCCGAATTAGACTTATAATACTTTCAACAAAGGTTCCGCGAAAAACCTCGTCGTTGACCAGTCCACGAGCGCCTGACGTTCCGGCAGCCGCTCCAGCAAGGGCTCGGCCAGTGCTGCCGCCGGCAACCGTGGCTCCGCCCGCAAGCCCGATCGTGGCTAGTCCAAGAATGATATTGGAGACATTCTCATCTGCCATTACTCGAGCAAGGTGATTGGCGCTCTCGTCTTTAGCGAGGCGAAGTGCCGCGTTCTGCATCTCATTCCGATAATACTGAGCAAGCACGCCATTTGTTTGAAAGGTTGTAGCAGCCAAATAATAGAAAGAGTTTCCCAAAATATCAACACCAGCAGTCCGAGCGTAAACATCGGCCCACTCGCGGCTGACTTTCTCAAACTTACTTTTCGCTGCATCTACATCTTTCGCGAGCTTTTCCTTGTCACCTGCTCCTAAAGCGTTTGCCATACTCTTAATTAGCTCATCTTGAGCCTGAATCATCGTCGTTGTAGCTCGATTTCTCGCTACCGTCGCCGCATTTGCCTCAGGGGAGGGACTTCCTTCTGGCGAAGCTGCCACAGGATTAAATGTATATGGATTGATGTGCTGGTGCTTGGTACCAGCCGAGGTTAACCAAGGGCTTCGAGAGCGTGTATACCATGTACTACGATCAGACTTGGATGTGTCGATGACCGTCGGAGTACGGTACTTATTGGCACAACCGGTTTGGACGGTAACCACCGCAGCGGCAATCACCATGCTGCGACTAGCCGCCCAGCAGCCTTGCCGCTGCCAATTAGGGATTGATGGAAGATTCATTTTTCCGTGAGAAGATTGATTTCGAGACCGAGAACATTCAATCCCAAACAGCGATGGATCTTGCGGCATTGAACCGGAACACTCGCAACTCACATGAACGACTCGAATCACAAATACTGCATCGTTAACGGTTGAACGCTTCTTCCAACTTCAATATCCTTGGGTCCGCTTGCAATCCGAGAACTCGCCCGATGCGCATCAACGGCATCTCGATTTCGGCATCCGCAGAGACGTTGCAACATCTTCACCTAGAACGACGCTGAGTTGTAAGGCTCTACACTTGAAAAGGTTGTACGCCTGAGAACACTCAAGGGAAACGCAACGGATTGGCAATCCTTCAATGAGTCTCGACCTCGAAACTCGGTCGAGACTGCTCGCCTCCCCTTGCCGGCTACCATTAGCCGCAACGATTCTATTGGTGCGACAACCTAGCTCACGCAAATTCGCCAAGGCGCACCGACGCGGAGCCGGAATTGTGACCGGAGGAGACGATCACCAGCGGGTGTCCGGTGCTGCCACGATGAACCAGCGGCTTTGCGGCTTCGCATGCCAATCCCAATTGCAGCGCTCCGTATAGATGCGCAACCCGTAAATGGCCGTCACCTATGGAACAGTTGGAGTGCGTTTTGGTGCGTGATTGGGACAGGCACGCATTGTCCAGGAAGTGCCATTTTCCCCCTGTTTACGGCCTCATCATGAACTTTTTGCGCAGCATCGTGAAAGGCCGATTCTGGATTCCTAAACCGATTTCCCCTTTCGAACCACTCGGCAATGGATGCGGAACCACTCGTCCACCTCGCGCAGATCGAATCGAACCCGGCGTGGACCCAGCTTGAGGTGCGGAAGTCCCCTCTGTAGCCAGTTGTCCACAGTCCTGCGGGCAATACCCATTCGGAGAGCCAAAGCCCTCTTGTCGATGTAGGGACTGGGGGACTGGGGAAACTGCGACTCGGGGAGCAGCGGTTGGGAGGTCTTCACAAGATTCAAATCCCCAACCTACGCACCGCCGGTTGCCCCGATTTCACCCACCGTCTGTGGAGTCCTTCGCAGATGGAGGAAACACCTTGAACCACTGACGCGCGGCTCCGGCATCGACCAGTTCCCGGTAGTAACGATGGACCACAGCGGCGGTGTTTCCCAACTCGCCTGCAACCCGCCCAGCGTCGGCGCACTCGGCAAACCTGTAGCTGGCGTAGCTGTGTCGGAGCCCATTTGCCTTCCACGAAACCCCACTTCTTTCTGAGGCAATCCGCTGTTGCTGGTAGAATCCAACCTGGTTCCCCGCCCAAATCGGTCCGGAACCGGGCGGACCGAATCGCAACCAAGCGACCAACGCGTCACACATGGGCACGACGCGGCGCGAGGCCGTCTTTGCCCGCTCGGCACCAACCACGATGTGCTTTCGACCAAGATCGATGTCCTCCCATCGTAGGCGCTCGATTTCGGCGCTCCGGAGCCCGGCAAGCCCCCCCAACGCGACACAGACTCGAAAAGCTGCCGTGGCTCCTCCCAACAAGAGTCTCAGCTCCTCGGGCGTGTAGATCTCCACCGTGCCACTCCGGACCTTGAGGGTCTCGGTCTTCCCGACAGGATTTTCGTCCGCGTAGTTGCGAGCGACCGCGAACTCAAACAGGAGGTTCAAAGTTCTTCGGTAGTTGGTGTAGCTCTGCGGCGCCAACTTCAAGGAATCGAGCCAGGCCTGGATGTCGGCGGTTGAGACATCCGACGCCGACTTCTGGCAGTCCTTTGCGAAGCGTCCAAGCCGCGACTCTAGGTCACCGAGATAACGCTCGGAGGCCTTCCGAGACTTCTTCACCTCGAGGAGCTCGCGCACGACATCCACGACTGACTTCCGCACCACCCTTTGGTTGCGTCGTTCGTATTGCCTTACAGCCGCCTCCAGATCCGAAAGGCTGGAAAGCCGCTTAAAGGCCTCAGCGACTGCGTGGGCCGCAGCGAGCAGCGAGACACCATGGGGACGGAGGATCTCGACGCTCGAGCAGTACTCAGCAGCCTCTCGATGGGTCAGGGAGGAAGCCGCTGCATCCCCGGAGCTCATCTGGCGCGCGAGGTCGGCGGCCCGTTCCAAAGCACCTTCGGCGGTCGGAAACGATTCGAGACGCCGGGAACCCGTGGCGTAGGACGCCACCTCGTAGCCAAGAGATCCATCGCGCCGGCGACGTCGATAAACGGTGACGGAGACCCGGCCATGACGCACTCGGCGCGGCCACTTCTCATCGATCGTCCTTTTCGCGGAACGCGCTTGGTTCACTCCTCCAACTGTCGGAAAAGTGTCGGAACTTTCAAGCTTTGAGATCAGATTGAAACGCCGCCGTCTACGTAAGTGCTTGAAGGAGAGTTGGAGCCAGCTGTCGGGATTGAACCGACGACCAACGGTTTACAAAACCGCTGCTCTGCCGCTGAGCTAAGCTGGCCCCGGGGTCGGCACCGCATCGGGTTCGATCGTGGATTCCCAGCGTCAGCCAGATCCTCCGAACTCCTCCTACGCGGTTCCGTCGACGAAAACCTTGCCTCGCACCCCGGCCGCTGCCAAGGCCGAGTTGGCCCGAACCGGCCGCGTCCTGCCCCGTGGGCGCACCCCTGCGGCTCAGTAGCGGCTTCGGAGTCTCGCCAGTTGGGGCTGGAGCCGTTCGCCGACGTCGTCCTGGTAGATGAAGGAATCACGGCTGCCGCCGGCATCCCAGCTGTGGAGGAACAGCAGCTTCTCGAACCGCACCCAACTGGCGGAGCCGTCCATATAGAGCTGGTTTCCGCCGGCCGGCAGCCGGCCGTTCTTGTGACCCGGCATGCCCTTGAAGGCGCTGTCGCGTCCCCCGCCCCACTGGTTGTCGACCTTCATCACCGCGTCCGCCGCCAACACCCAGCCCGGTTGTGCGGTGGTCGACTTCACCGGACTGCGCGACGGGAAGCTGCCGGCGGGATTGACCCAGGTCTCGATGCCGCCCAGGTACTGGTACCCGATGATCCACTGGTCGAAGTCCGCCTCGAACGTCGGGAATCCCGGCCGCGTGGGGCAGGACCAGATCGTCGAAGCCTGGGAGTTGGTCTGGATGGCCAGCCCCACGGTGGCCGCCGCCAGCCGTTCCGGTGGATTCAACGCGATCTGCACCGCCCCTCCGCGGGCCTGCAACAGGGTTCCCTTGTGGTCGTCGGCATAGATCGTCATGGCGATGCCAAGTTGCCGGAGGTTGTTCAGGCATTTGGATCGCCGGGCCTGTTCCTTGGCCCGCCCCAGCGCCGGCAGGAGCATGCTGGCAAGGATCGCGATGATGGCGATCACCACAAGCAGTTCGATCAGGGTGAAGGCCCGACGGTCCAGGGAACCCGGGCGGGCGACCCTGCGGAGGCTGAAGGTGGTTTTCACAGGGGGAATTCGGGTCCACGGAATCCGTCCGTGGGAATGCCCTGCCACCGACGTCCGGTCAACGCATTCGACCGGGCTTCATCGTCGAATTGGGCCGGAATCCGCACCGGGACGAAAACGTCACGATGCGGTCACCGGAACGACGGACCTGGATCACCACCGATTCGCTCGGGCCCCGTCTCCTGGGGATCTCGCGGAAATGGCCGATGGAATCCGCAGATGGCCCGGATTCCCACGGATGCCTCGGAGTGAAGGAACCCCGGAACCCGGGTCATCGGCTCCGGTTGCGGAGGGTCCTTCCCCCCATCGGATTCATCCCGGATCGAACGGGAGATCCGCAGCCCCGGTCAGGAGGCGGCGGGCTGGTTCCGACGCGGCCGGAGCAGGATGACCTTCTTGTCGCTGCCGTCGACCTCGACGCTGTGGGTCTCGATGTCCGGATCGGTCTTGAGGGCCTGGTGGACGATGCGCCGTTCGTAGGCGTTCATCGGCTCGAGCTCCATGATGTCCCCGAACCGGCGGACCTTGTCGGCGAGTTCCACGGCGCGCTTGGCCAGCTGCTCACGGGCCTGGCGGCGGTAGCCGCCGACGTCGAGCATCACGCGGGGAACGGAGTCGTCTCCCTTGTGCAGGATGCGGTTCAGCAGGTACTGCAGTTCGCTGAGGGTCTGCCCCTGCCGGCCGATCAGGCGGGCGGAATCCTCGGTCTGGATGTCCAGCAGGAGCATGTCGTCGTACTCCTGCTCGGTGACCGTGGCCTCGAAGCCGAGATGCTTGAGCATCTCGACCAGGGTGTCTTTTGCGTTCATGGGCATGAAAGGGAGGGCCGGATCACTTGCGTCGGGCGGGCAGCACGGGGACGACCTTCTCGCCCTTCTCGCCCGCCTTGGTGATCTTGGTCTGGAGGATGGACATGAGGTTCTGGGTCGTCCAGTACAGCGTCAGGCCAGCGGAATAGCTGTAGAACATGAATCCGAAGAAGACCGGCATGTACTTCATGATCTTCTGCTGGGTCGGATCCATTTGGGGGGACGGAGGGGTCAGCGAAGAGAGCCACCAGGCGCTGGCCAGATAGAGAACCGGCATGAGGTTGAGGGTCAATCCGACGCCGGGCGTTCCGATCACCGGAAGGAAGCCGAGTCCGGGGATGACGAACACGGTGTCGGGCCGGGAAAGGTCGCAGCACCAGAGGAAGCTCTCGCCTCGGAGCTCAATGGCGGTCCGCAGCATGAAGAAGAACCCGATGAACACCGGGAAGGTAAGGAGGAGCGGGAGGCAGCCGGCCATCGGGTTGATGCGGTTCTCGCGCATGAACTCCATGGTCTTCTGGTTCACCTTGGCCGGGTCGTTCTTGTACTTCTCCTTGATCTCGTTCATCTGCGGCTGGAGGGCGGCCATCCGCTTCATCGACTTGGTGCTCGCATTGGTCAGCGGCCAGAAGGCGAGCTTGATGAGGACGGTCAGCACCACGATCGACCAACCGTAGGACGGGATGAGGCCGTGGAGGGCGTTCAGCATGGACAGCAGGAGCTTGGCGCAGATGCCGGTGATGCCGGTGAAATCCATGACCAACGCGATGTCGTTCTCCGAATCCTTGAGCAGGCGGTACTCCTTGGGGCCGGCGTAGACCGCGTGTTGGCGGACGAGGCGGCCGCCCGGGGGAAGGACGGTGGCCGGATAGGTGAAGGAGGTGACGAAGGCGTGCTGGGCCGGATTGAGACCGGGATCGGCATTCAACTCGGCGGCGCTGGGCCGGGGGAGAGCGACGTCGCGGACACGGACGCCGGCGGGGCTCTGGTCCGGCGTGGCGATCAGCGAGAAGAACTGGTTGTGGACGGCGGCCCAGACGACGTTGCTGGAGCCTCCGACGAACTCGGTACGGGGATTGGAACCGAAGCAGCCGAAGGTGGAGTTGAGGAACCACGGGGCGGCGATCTGCTCGGCCTTGGAGCCGTTGTACCAGTAGGCCCCCTGGACCTCGGCCTTGTCGTGGCGGTCCATCGGCGTCGCCGAGGCGACCACGTAGTCGTGGCCCGGAAGGCTGAGGGGAGCGGCGCCGCGGTTCTCGACGGTGACCGTGGTGTTGAGGAAATAGGCGTTGGACAGGCTGTAGTCCTGGAAGACGACCAGCCCGCCGGGAAGGGACTTCTCGGCACGGAGGCCGGCCGGGGTTCGGCTGAGCCGGAACTCGCCGTCACCGGTCAACGGCCCGGCCCCCAAGGTCAGCGCGGGCGTCGGCGCGAAGCGGTTCAGGGCGGCCAGCAGACCGCGGTTCGGATCGTCCTTGTCGAGGCAGTTGACCGAGGAGGGGTACTTCTTGAGTTCCACCAACCGGACACCGCCGCCGTGGCTGGTGAAGGTGACGCGGACGGAATCGTTCTCGAGGACCTCGGTGGCCTCGGCGGACTGGAAGCTCGGGGTGACGTTGACGAACGGTGCCGGGGACGCGACCGGGGTGGATCCGGCGACGGCCGAGGTGGAAGCGGCGGCGGAGGGGCCGATGGCGGTGCCCGGCAACGGGTTGGTCGCGGCGGCGGAATTGGGCAAGTTGGTACCCGAGACCGCGGCGGCGACCGGACGGCTGCCCGGGGGCGGAGTGGGCCAGATCAGGTCCAGTCCGTACTTGAGGCCGAGCATGCCGGCGATGCAGGCGGCGATGAAGGCGATGCCTTTGCGATCCATTGTAGGGGAAGTGGGAGTGGAAAATCAGCGTTGCGGGGCCTGAGGTACGGGATCGTACCCGAACCCGCCCCAAGGGTGACACCGGCACAGGCGCCGGAGGGCATGTGAGGAGCCACGACGGGCACCGTGACACCGGATCGCCTCCGCGGCATAGGCGGAACAGCTGGGCGTAAACCGGCAACCGGCACCAGGACCGAACAGGAACAGTTTGGCCGGCGAAACCACGAAACGGTAGAGCCGAATGGCGGCCAGCAGGCCGATGGCCAAGGGGCTCACGACGGGGGCGTCCCGGTCGGTTGGCGGAGGCGGGCCCGTGTGATCAGGTTGAGGAAGTCGCGTTCCACAGTGACGAAGTCGCAACGGGCAATCGAGGGACGGGCCACGAGCACTAGGTCCACCGGGATCCTGAATTCATGTTGATGGACCCGAAAGGCCTCCCGGATCCATCGACGGGCGCGAGAGCGGCCTACGGCAGCACCGACCTTTCGGCTGGTGACCACGCCAAGGCGCAGATGTTCTGCGGGGGCCCAGTTCATCACCAAGCACCCAGACACTTCCCGCTTTCCCTCTTCCTTGAGCCGACGGAACTCCGAGGAGCGTCCGATCCGGAGGCTCCTTGGGAAGGCGTTTCGGCCCGTTCCGCTCATGGCACCTTGCGGTGGCGGATCAAACCGGGGTGAGGCGCTTGCGTCCCACGCGGCGGCGGTTGTTCAGGATGGCGCGGCCGCTCTTGCTGGCCATGCGAGCGCGGAAACCATGCTGGCGCTGACGGCGGATCTTCGAAGGTTGATACTGACGTTTCATTGTAGGCTGGAACTGCGAGGCCTTTCAGCCGGCAGAGCCGGGCAGACTAGAGATCGACCCCGTCGAGTCAAGCACCCGGCTGAAATCTTTGCCGCGGACCGGCGATTGGGTGTCAGGGATGTCCAAATCCGGCCGACTGGGGGTTCTGCGGTGACTTCCGTCTGACAACCGCTCTGGGCGCTTGCTTTCGCCGCATCCGATTCCCATGCTGCCCGCCCTTTGCCGGCAACCGCCTTGGGCGGCCTTTGCATCATTATGAGCGAACCACTGGAGATCAATCTCGACCTCGACAAGCTGTTCCAGCCCTCCTGGGCTACTTCCCCCACCGACCCGAACAAGTATGCCCGTTACGAGGGCAACGAAGGCGAGGGGCGGGGCGACCGCCGCTTCGGCCGCGGCGACCGCCCTCCCCGGCGTGACTTCGGCGGACCCGGCGGACCCGGTGGCCCGAGGGGCGGTGGACGTCCCGGCGGCTTCGGAGGCCCTGGTGGGCCCCGACCCGGCGGACCCCGTCCCGGCGGCGACCGTGGACCACGTCCGGGTGGTCCCGGTGGCCCGGGTGGTCCTGGTGGCCCGCGTGGTGGTGGGGACCGTGGTCCCCGCCCCGGTGGCGGGCCCGGTCTCGCCTGGGATCCCAGCCAGGGACCCCGGCGCGATGGTGGCGACCGTGGACGTCGCCGTCCGGACTTCCGTCCGGAACCGTTGATCCCGATCGACGTGATCATGGTCCCCGAACAGGGCGGCGTGGTCTCGCTCGCCCGTCAGATCAAGCTGAGCGGCCGCGCGTATCCGCTCTTCGAGGTCGCGAGCCTGGTGGTCCAGAAGCCCGAGCGCTACTCGGTCACCTTGAAGGTGGTCAAGAAGCGGGACGAGGCCACGAAACAGGACGTGGCGTTGGCGCCCCTCTTCGTCTGCAGCCTCGACGACACCCTCTGGCTGAGCGAGTCGGCGGCGGCGGAGCACGTGTTGAAGGCCCACTTCGACACCTTCTACCAGACGGAGAAGCAGCCTTGCGACCCCCCGAAGGGCGTTTGGACGCTGGTGGCCCAGTGCGGCATCAGCGGCGAACTGCTCGGCCCCCCGAACTTCCACGGCTACCAGGACAAGCTGCGCAAGCTGCACGCCGAGCGCTTCTCCCGCATGCCGTTCGACATGTACAAGAGCCGCGTCCGCATCGTGAAGGACGAGGCCGTCGTGAAGCAGTGGATCGAGTCGGTGAGCTCACGCTTCGCCTACACCACGCTCAACGTCGCCGAGCCGAAGACCTTGCACTCCATGGAGGAGGTCCGGGCCCACTTCGTCGAGGTGCACCAGGCCGGCCTGATCAAGTCGGTGGACACCTTCTCGCCGAAGCCCGACGCGAAGCTGCCCGGCGCGATCCAGACTCTGCTCCGGGTCACGCTGGACAAGGAGAAGCGCTTCCCGATCCGCATCGCCACGGCGCTCAGCAACTCGTTTGCGTCGCAGGGACTTCAGTTCTTCAAGCGCGACAAGACCATCGTCCACGTCGCCGTGGCTCGTCCGCACCATCTCGATGTCGAGACCAGCGCGGTCTCCGAGACGGTCCGGAAGATCATCGCCCACATCGACAACAATGCCGGCACGAACCGGAAGCGGTTGCTGGAGTCGATCAGCCCGAGCGTCGCCCCGGAGGCCCCGGTGGCCGCCGAAGGTGCCGCGCCGGACGCAGTGGCCGCGGCCACGGCCGCTCCGCTCACCGCCGAGCAGCAGACGGTGCTCAACGACCTGCACTGGTTGATCCACCAGGGCCACGTCATCGAATTCGCCAGCGGTCTGCTGGAAACGGCGAAGAAGCCGGCCCCCCGCCCCACGCCGGCCCCGAAGCCGGAGAAGAAGGCCAAGGGACCACAACAGCCGTCCGCTCAGAGCCCGGCCGCTGAAGCCACCGGTCCGGCCGAAGCCACCGCTGAAGCCCCTGTTGAGGCCCAGGCCGACAACCAGGCGGAATCCGCGGTGACCCCGGCGGACATCGCCGCGACTCCGGAACCGGAATCCTCCGAGAGTGACTCGGCCGACGAAGGCGAGTCCACGGAACCCGACAAGGGCTCCACCGGCAATCCGACGGCCTGATCGGCGGCAACGCGTCGAACCCAAGCAAAAGCGGCACCCGTTTCCGGGTGCCGCTTTTCTTTTGCACGTTGGCCGACTGACGAAGGACCGGAAACCGGCGGTCAAGGGGTCGGACGAGGCCGACTGCGGTACCGGTCGTTGAGTCGGGTGTGACGCGAGGAGAGGTCCATCTCCTCGCCCGCGATCCACATCCGGCGCACGTTGGACCGGATGTCCAGGACGTCGCCGTCCAAGGCGATCAGCGTGGCCTCGCGGCCGGGCTCGATGGAACCGAGGCGGTCGGCCAGTCCCAGGATCCGGGCCGGATACAGCGTGAGGCCCCGGACGGCTTCGGCATGGGAAAGCCCGAACGCGCGGGCTTGGGCCGCGGCGTGGGGGACGTTGCGGATGCTGCTGGCGCCGAACCGGTCCGTGCCCTCGGTGAACGCCACCGTCACGCCGGAGGCCGCGAGGATGGCCGGGGCCGAGAACTGGACATCGTACGGATCGACGTCGCGGGGAGGTTGGGTGAAAACGTGTTCGTAGGCCACCGCCACACCGTTCGAGGCCAGCAGCGAGGCCTCACGCCAGGCGTCACGGCCACCGGCGATGACCCCGGAGAACTTCCGTCGCGACAGCCATCCGACCGCGGAACGGATCTGGCGGACCTCGTCGGCATGGACCCAGACGGGCCTTTCGCGACGGACGAACGGCAGCATGGCCTCCCAGGCGGGAACCACCTGGAACGGGCCGGACCCGGCGGCCTTCTTGGCATCATCATACGCCTGGGCCTGATCGAAGAACTCGTCGATCCGCCGGAGGACCTTGTCGCGGTCCTTGTTCTGATCCTCCACCGACTTCCAGGAATCCTTGTTTCCGGCCGTCTCCCGGGGCGTGGTGTCGATCGAGAAGGAAGGCCAACGGACATGGAGGGCGCAGCGCGGCTCCACCGTGAGGTCCTCTATGGTCCAACCGCGCAACCGGATCACCGCGCTCGAGCCGGAAACGATGCCGCCCAAGGGAACCACCTGGACATGGGTGTAGCCGCCGGCGCGCGCCACGGGGATGAGTTCGCTGTCGGGGTTCACCGCGATCCACGCCGCGACATCGGGGGTGAACTCCCCGACCTCCGTGGTGTCCTTCGATTGCCGGAGCGCATCGATCTCCTGGAGGCCGAGCACCGAGGTCGGCGTGATGAGTCCGGGGAACAGTTGGAGCCCGTGGAGGTCCACGACCTTGTCCGCGGTGGCCGGCGCAGTCCCGACGGACGCGATGCGACCATCGCGGACCAACACCGGGGCATTGGTCAGGACCGGACCCGATACCGTGTGGACCGTCGCGTTCTTCAGGAGGAGCGTGGCGGCATCCACCGAGACGGCGCACGAGAGGAGGAGTGAGGCGACGAGGGACGGCTTCATGGCTTCGTGGAACGGCGGGGCTGGAGTCCGTAGATCCGGGCGGCGTTGCGGGTCAGCACCTTTCTCAGAGCACCTTGGCCCATGGGCTTCAGGTAGTCATCCAGGATTCCGAGCACCGTGCCGAAAGGGGCGAATCGCGAGGAGACCGGCCAATTCGAGCCGAACATCAGCCGATCCTCGCCGAACACCCGCCACAGTGTGTCGAGGACCGGCCGATAGAGGTCCAACGAACGCGGCGCAGTGCCGTCGATTCGGCCGGTACCCTCGACCAGTCCGGAGAGCTTCATGAAGACGTTGTCGCGGTAGTGGCATGCGACGATGCCCTCCACCCAGGCGGACTCGTGCGGAGGCGGCCCCATGCGGATGTTGGCGCAATGGTCGACCACGAAGGACAGGCGGGGAATCCGTGCGGCCAACTGCTCGACCACCGGCATCTCCTTGGGCCCCACGAGGAGGTCCACCGTCAGCCCGAGTTCGGCGACGTGTTCGAGGTCGGCGATCCAAGCCGGATCCGTCGGCCTCAGGCCTTCGTTCCAACCGCCGACCCGGATCCCGCGGAACTTCGGCCTTGGGGCCAAGCCTTCCAGCCTCTGCCGGAATCCAGGCCGGCCTGGATGGAGGAAACCGATGAAACCAAGCAGGAACGGATCCCGGTCGGCGAGGTCGAGGACCCATTCGTTGTCTTCGTCCCGCGGACTCGCCTCAACCACCACGGTTCCGGCGACTCCCAGCGGCTCAGCCATGCGGCGGTATTCGGAAGGAAGGACCGGGCGGTGAAGGACGGGATCCCCTTCCGGTGGCCAGGACACGCCAGCGGGCCGGGTCGGGTCGTAGAAGTGGGTGTGGGTGTCGATGATGCCATCCGCACCCACCAGCCCGGAGCAACCCGCGGCCGCGGCAGCCGCGGCGACCGTGGCGTTGCGGAAGAAGTCCCTTCGGCTGAGCATTCGGACATCCTGTCGCGGGAACGGGCGTGAGAAAATCCCGAAGTCGCCACGAAGCCAGCCGATGCATCCCTCGGAATTCTTCCTCCATTGTCCACGCTGCGCCCAGCCCAGGACGTCCACGACGACATCGCCAGGTCAACCCTTCGACTGCCCGGGTTGCGGTTTCCGCTACTACTTCAATCCCGCGGTTGCCGTCGCCGTGTTCATCCGTCGGGAAGACGGCCGCACATTGCTGATCCGGCGCGGGAAGGATCCGGCGAAGGGTCGGCTGGCCCCGGCCGGCGGGTTCATCGACATCGGGGAACGGGCCGAGGACGCCGTCGGACGGGAGATCGCCGAGGAACTGGGGATCCGGCTGGAACAGGTGGGCTTCCTCTGTTCGCAGCCGAACCAATACCGGTTCCGCGAAGTCACCTATCCGGTACTCGACCTGTTCTTCACGGCGACCACCACCGACCGGACGCTCCGGATCGATCCAGAGGAGGTGGGCGCGGCGGACTGGTACGATCCCGTCGAAGTCGCGGCCGAGGACTTGGCGTTCCCCTCGATGCAGGCCGCATGGAGGCGGATGATGGGACAGGACGCGGCAAGGTGAGTTCCCGCACCGGATTGCGGCGACTTGCGGGTTTGGTCCGGACGCCATTCGGGAATAGGCTCCACCCGTGATCCGCAACGTGATCTTCGACTGGTCCGGCACCCTGGTGGACGACCTGCCGGCGGTCTGGCACGCCTCGAACCACGCCTTCGAGCGTTCCGGTGTCGAGCCAATGACCCTGGACGCCTTCCGGACGGAGTTCCGCCTCCCGTTCCGTGGATTCTACGAGGAGCGCGTGCCCCATGTTCCGCTGCCCCAGTTGGAGACGTGGTTCCACGAACGCTTCCGTCAGGTTCAGGAGTCGGTGGTTCCCCTGCCCCATGCCGAGGACTTCCTCAGATACTGCAGAGAAAAGGGGCTCCGGACCTTCTTGCTGAGCGCGGTCCATCCCGAGCATTTCGAGGTCCAGGACCGGGCCACGGGATTCGGGAGATACCTCGACCGTTCCTACCTCGGAGTCCACGACAAGATGGAACGGATCCGCCTTGTTCTGGAGGAAAACGGACTCGACCCGGCCGAGACGGTGTTCATCGGCGACATGCAGCACGACATCGAGACCGCCCGCCACGGAGGCATCCGGTCGGTGGCGGTGCTCACCGGCTACAACAGCCTCGGACAGCTTCGGGAGAGCCGTCCCGACCTGATCGTGGAGAACCTCGGGGAACTCCGCCGCCACCTCGACGAGTCCGGGCTCCGACTGGGGGCGGTCGCGACACGGCCGCGTCATCCGATCCCCACCGTGGGAGCCCTCGTCCTCGACATGGAGGGACGGATGCTGATGGTGCGGACCGCGAAGTGGTCCGGGCTTTGGGGGATCCCGGGCGGGAAGATCGAATGGGGTGAACCCTCGGAGGCCGCGTTGCGACGGGAGTTGCTCGAGGAGACCGCGCTGGAGGTCCGCGACATCCGTTTCGTGATGGTGCAGGACGCCGTGCGACCGCCGGAGTTCTACCGTGACGCCCATTTCCTGCTGCTCAACTACACCTGCGTCGCACTTCCCGGACAGCAGGTGCGCCTCAATTCCGAGGCACAGGAATTCCGTTGGCTCACCCGGAGCGAGGCCGACGCGTTGCCTCTCAACACACCCACCCGGCTGCTGCTCGCCGCCATCGACCACCAGAATGGACATCATCCGCATCGTTGACCTCGAGGTCACCTACCACGTCGGCGTGCCCGACTCCGAACGTGCCAACGCCCAGCGCCTCCTGATCTCGGTGGACCTCTGGCACGACTTCGGCCCCGCGGCGGACGGCGACGACCTGTCCCGTACGATCGACTACTACGCGGTGAGCCGGCGTATCCTGGCCTTCGGCGATGGCCGCTCGTGGAAGCTGATCGAGAGGCTGGCCTGCGACCTGGCGTCGATGGTCCTGACGGACTTCAACCCACGAAAGGTCCGGGTGGAGGTGAAGAAGTTCATCCTGCCGGAGGCCCGCCATGTCTCGGTGGAGGTCGTCCGACCGAGCTAGGTCTGCTCCATTCCAAGGGAACGGAGCCGGGACCAAACAGGGACGCCAAGTCGGTCGCCGGAGGGAACACCGGCGGGACATTGCTTAGGCGGCGGCGCTTCCATAGGCTGCGCGCCCCATGAGGTTGTTGACGGTCCTGTTCATCCTGCTTGTCCCGACGGTCCTGGCGCAGTCCACGCCCGGAGCCGGAGGGCGTCCCGTGCCGAAGCTGGTCCTGACCAACTCGATGGATGCGATCACCGGGGCGGGAGTCCCGACTGCGGGTCGGAAGTCGACCAACGCGTCTCCGGCGTCCCAGACCAACGTCCCATCCCCCGCTCCGACCACAGGGATCCCGCTCGTTCCGTCCGGGACGGTCCCGCCACCCGGAAAAGGGGCGCCCGAAGTGGAGACCGACAACATCTGGGCGTCTGGCGAGGGCGTGCGTGTCGCGGCCTCGGCGGTGAACGCCAAGGTCTCGCGGGGCATCGCGGAGGCGGCTGTGAACGGGAAGATCCTGACCGAGCGCGAAATCCACGACTTCCGGGCGCGCACGCTGAACACGATGGTCTTCGTCCAGCTCGTGTTGTCCCAGGCCAACGCGGCGGACACGAACCGCGCTCAGTTCGAGACCAAGAGCCGCATCGAAGGCATCATCAAGAACGCGCCGTCCGAGGAGGAGTTCTGGAAGGCCGTGAACGCGGCGGGCTATTCGCGCGAGGCGTTCCTCGCCGAGAAGTTCGAGGAGGCCTTGGTGGTGACCATCCTCGACCGGGAAGTGAAGTCGAAGGTGAAGATCCCCGACGCGGACGTCCGGCGCTACTACGAGGAGGAGCCGAACCGCTGGAAGAAGCCCGAGCAGGTGAAGGCGGCTCAGATCTTCTTCGCCACGATCACCCCAGACACCCACCTGCCCCTGCCCGCCGACGCGGTGGCGGCCAAGCGGAAGAAGGCGGATGAGACTTTGGCCCGGCTGAAGGCGGGCAGCGACTTCGCGGCGATCGCCCGGGAAGTGAGCGAGGACCCGGCATCGAAGGAACGTGGAGGCGAATATGTCATCCAACGGAAGCAGATGTTCGAGGAGTTCGACAAGGCGGCCTGGTCCATGAAGCCCGGGGAGATCAGCGACGTGGTGTCGACCCAGTTCGGCTTACACATCTTCAAGATGATCGAACCGGTGCCCGCGCGGGTGATCCCCTACGAGGAGGTCGAGGGCCAGATCCGCGAGATGCTCGTCCAACGCGAGATGGAGGTGAGGATCCCCGAGTACGGCGACCGCCTCAAGACGACGGCCGGCATCCGCATCTCCGCCTCGGCGCCCCGTCCGATGGCCTACTGACGGGCCCGGAGGTCCGCATTGCCCGACACTTCCTTCCCGACCTAGACTGACCCTGAAAACCATGCAAAAGACGAACGACCTGCGTGTCGTCTCCGCCCGTCGCCTCCTGGCGCCAAGCGAACTCAAGCACGCGCTTCCGATGGATGTGCGCGCCAACGAAACCGTCGTGACCGGGAGGCAGACCGTGCAGCGGATCCTCCACGGCGAGGACCCGCGCCTGCTGGTCGTGGTCGGCCCGTGTTCGATCCACGATCCCGCCGCGGCCATGGAATACGCGCGGCAGCTTTCGGCCCTCGCGGCGGAGGTGTCCGACCAGCTCTTCCTGGTCATGCGGGTGTACTTCGAGAAGCCGCGGACCACGATCGGCTGGAAGGGCCTGATCAACGACCCGCATCTGGACGGCTCCTACGACGTGGACACCGGCCTCCGCACCGGGCGTCGCCTGCTGCTGGCCGTGAACCAGCTCGGCCTCCCGGCGGCGACGGAGTTCCTGGATCCTGTGGTGCCCCAGTACCTGGCGGACCTGGTGAGCTGGGCCGCGATCGGGGCGCGGACGACCGAGAGCCAGACCCACCGCGAGATGGCCAGCGGGCTGTCGATGCCGGTCGGTTTCAAGAACGGGACCGACGGCTCGTTGCAGATCGCGGTCGACGCGATGCTCTCCGCGCGGCATCCGCACCATTTCCTGGGCATCGACCAGGAAGGGGCGACCTGCGTGGTCCAGACGACCGGCAACGCCGACGGCCATGTGGTCCTGCGCGGCGGCCGTGCGCGCACGAACTTCGACGCCGCGTCCATCGCGGAAGCCGCCGCAAGCCTGCGCGCCGCCAAGCTCCCCCACGGCCTCATGGTGGACTGCAGCCATGCCAACTCCGGCAAGCAGCATGCCCGGCAGGAGGACGTCTGGATGAACCTGATCGCGCAACGCGCCGAAGGCTGTGAACCGCTGATCGGCGTGATGATCGAGAGCAACCTCCACGAGGGCGCCCAACCGCTCAAGGATCCGGGATCCCTCCAGTACGGCGTGAGCATCACGGACGCCTGCCTCGGCTGGGAAGTCACCGAGAGGATGCTGCGGCATGGCGCGGACGTTCTGCGCCGCGCCCGCGCTGCGGCGCCAGCGACCGTGGCCTGAATCTGCCTGCGCCGTGGACGCACCGACACCAGCCCTGCTGTTCGCCGCGGTGGTGGGCGTGATGGCGGTGGCGATGGCAGCCTGGCTGGTCTGGAAGGTCACCCGGCTCGCCCTGAAGCTGTTCCTCGCGGCGGGAATCCTCCTCTTGCTCGCGGGAATGGCGGTACTCGCCTTCCTCGCGTCGCGTGCCTGACGTTGGACTTCGGATCCTGTTCCGGGACCGAATCCGTTCCGGCCGGGAAACCGGATCTCAGCCTCGTACCTGGCCGGTACCGAACCCCTGCCACTTGTAGGTGCAGAGTTCCTCCAGGCCCATCGGTCCCCGTGCGCCGATCTTGTCGGTGCTGATTCCGATCTCGGCACCCATGCCGTACTCGGCTCCGTCGGTGAACCGCGTCGATGCGTTCCAATACACCGCCGCCGAGTCGACCTCGTGGAGGAACCGTCCAGCCACCACCGTGTCCGCGGTCACGATGGTGTCGCTGTGGGCCGAGCCATGCCGGTGGATGTGTGCGATCGCCTCGTCCACGTCGGCAACCACGCGCACGTTGAGGACGTAGTCGTTGTACTCCGTCGACCAGTCCTCCTCCGTGGCCTCGCGGGCCTCGACGGGACGGTTGCCGGCGCCGAAGCGGATTCCCGGCAGCGCTTCCGGATCCGCGTGGAAGGCGACCCCCTTGCCCAGCAGCCTCGAGGTGACGCAAGGCAGGAATCGGGCGGCCACCGCGCGGTCCACGAGCAGCGTCTCGGCGGCGTTGCAGGTGGAGGGACGCTGGCACTTGGCGTTGAAGACGATCTCCTCCGCCATGTCGAGGTCCGCGGCGGCGTGGACGTAGACGTGGCAGACGCCCTTGTAGTGCTTGATCACCGGCACCTTGCTGCAGGCGGTGACGGCGCGGATCAAGCCCTCGCCGCCACGTGGCATGCAGAGGTCGACGCAATCGGTCTGCGACAGGAGCGCGGGGATGGCTTCCCGGTCGCTGGTGGGGACGACGAGGATGGCGTCCTCGGGGAAACCGGGAACCGCGGCGCGCGCGGCGGCAACCAGGGTCGAGGCGATCAGCCGGTTGGAATTCAACGCCTCCTTGCCTCCGCGCAGGATGGTGGCGTTCCCGGTCTTCAGGCAGAGCGAGGCGGCGTCCGCGGTGACGTTGGGACGCGACTCGTAGATGATCACCACCACACCGATGGGGACCGCGATCTTCCGGAGGCGGAGGCCGTTCGGACGGGTTCGTTCATCGAGGACACGGCCGACCGGGTCGGGAAGCGCGGCGACTTCGCGCAATCCCTGGGCCATGGCGGCGATCCGGCGGTCATCCAGGGCCAGACGGTCCATCATGGCGTCGGTGAGCCCCAGCGAGCGGCCAACCTCGAGATCGGCTTCATTGGCGGTCTTCAGAGCCGGGGCGGCGGCAAGGATGGCGTCCGCCATTGCGGACAAGGCACGATCCTTCTCCGCCGTGGAAAGGCGGGCCAATCCTCGCGAAGCCGCCTTCGAGCGGAGTGCCAGGTCCCGCATCTCTTCCTGAATCGACATGGCGGGAGCCTAGGTGCGGAACCCCATCGCGGAAGACGAAAAACCGTCCACCACCAGCACCGATGCTGGAGGTCTCACGGAAATGCGACTGGCACGCCTCTCGCTACAACTCTAATCGGCAGTTGTGGATGGTCTGGCTTGTGCGCACGGAGTAGAAAATTGCGCTACTCAACCAACCTCCGTGCGTGCGGGATCAAAAACAGCCGCCGGTCCCTCCAAGGCGGTCGCAGTCGAGTGATTGCGACCGCCTTTTTCCGTTCAAAACGGGCTTCATTGAATTCCTAGGGTATTCCTCAGCCGCCACGCGAGCGCGACGTGACATTCGTCACGTGACACGCAGGAAGACTCCGCGCCGGAGGGCTGGGAAACCGATCAAGCCGGACGGATCAGCAGTTCCTCGATGACGGCGCGCTTGGGCAAGGTCGCCGAGAACAGGACGCAGGCGGCGATGTCCTCGGGCATCATCATGCGGGCCCTCGCGGTTGCGTCGGGAACAACAGGACGCTTGCTCAGCAGCGGGGTGTCGATGTCGCCGGGAAAGATCCCAATGGCCCGCACCCCGTTGGGGCGTTCCTCGGCATTGATCGCCTGGGTGAGGCCGGCGAGGCCGAACTTCGAGATCACGTAGCCGGGGCCGGCCTTGGGGGAAGCCTGCTTCCCGGCATCGGAGATAATGTTGACGATCGTGCCGGCGCGTCGTGCCCGCATCCCAGGTAGGAACGCCTGCACGCAATGGTAGGCGCCGTCGAGGTTGGCGCCGACCATCGAACGGTAGTCCTCCATGGTCAGCACCTCCAGCGACCGCTTGGGCACGTTCGTGCCGGCCGCGTTGACGAGCAGTTCCACGACGGGATGGGTTTCGAGGATCGTACGAGCGACCGTCTGGACCTGGACCCAGTCGGCGATGTCACAGGAGACGGCCTCGATCCGGCCGGCCGCGCTGCCCGCAAGGGAACGGGTTTCTTCAAGGGCCTCCTTCCGGCGTCCGAGGATCGTGACTGTCCAGCCGGCATCGACGAGGGCGAGCGCCGTGGCCCGCCCGACACCGGAACCGCCTCCGGTCACCACCGCATGTTGATTCATCCGGGGAGGCTATCCCGCGTAACCCGCCGGGGGCCAGCCGGACCTGATCCGGATGCGACCGACGGCAAGCCCGATCCAACTTGCGGGGACAGTTCAAGGTCGATGAGAGGACTGGCCTCGGAACCACGACGAAGCCATCCTGCTGACCGTGTTCCACCTCCGCGCCCGCAGTGAGGCTTCCTCGCGAGCCCGTTCCCATGGGAACGGCTGCAAGGCCTGCTGCACGGCTGCATGGATCCTCCTGCTGACCCATTTTTTCGGGGCGTCCATCGGTGGCATGCTTCGGGCGGACCGGATCGACGTCCGGGTCGTGCTCCACGAACCCGACGCGGGGCTCACCTGGTTGCTCAACGGAACGCGACTCCAGGCGATCCCGCATCCGGGCGGCTCCTTTCCGATCCGTCCCGGCAGCCATGTCAGCGTCGATGTGCCGGAAGGCGCCCCGCAGGTGGTGCCATTGCCCGGCGGGTTGAAGTTCCATGCGCTTCCGGACCTCCGGATTCCGCCGGCACCCCAGCTCCCCTTCCATTTCAGCCAACCCCTTCGTGTCGAGACCTGGGCGACACTGGACGTGGTGGTGTTGGCCACCCGCAGCGTGGGTGGCCGCGGCGTCCTCGACATCCTCGCCAACGGCGAACCGGGACTGCTCGAGATCCAGGGACCGGGGCCGGTCGTCACCCCGCCGGCCCTCTCGGTGCTCCGGGCCACGGGCGTGGCCGTGCCTTCGCGGGTCGAGGGCGGTGCCGTGGCGCGGCCGTTCCGCCTCCTTGTCGATTCCATGGACAGCGTCCGCGAGCTTTCGCCGGATCTCGCGCCTGCGTTCCCGGGCCCGTTCAACAGGCCGGAGGATTTCGAACCGACGTCGGTGGGGGAAGGAGTCCAACTGCGCGGCACGGTCACCTCGGTGGCGACCCCGAATCGGTTTGAGGTGGAAATGCCGGGACGCCGGGTTGCCGTCGAGCATGCCCTGCCCCGGCCGCCTCGAAGCGGCGCGCTGGTGGAACTCGTGGGCGAACTCCATCCGCCCGGCGCCGGCACCGGGACCTGGCGTCTTGCCCGGGCCCTATTCCGAGAAATCGGCAACGCCACCGGCGGGGCGGCCGAAACCTTGGTGCCGGTGATCCATTCCATCGAGGAGGTCCGCCGACTCACTCCGGAGATGGCCGGCCGGAATCTTCCTGTGGCCGTCGTCGCCGCGGTGACCGGGGACTACACGCGCTTCGGAGAAAAGGTCCTCTTCCTTCAGGATGAGACCGGGGGGATCTACTCCTATCCGGGGACAAACGTCGCCAACCACGCCATCGGCGAGGAAGTCCGAGTCATAGGCACGACCGGCGCCGGGCTCTTCGTTCCGGAGATCTTGGCCGGAGAAATCCGGCCGCTGGGCACCCGACGTGCGATCCGCAGCACGCCCGCCGAGATCGGGGTCCTCAAGAGCGGGCTCTTCGACAGCCAATGGGTGGAGATCGCCGGCCTAGTCACCCGTGTGTGGTTCAAAGACGGGATGCCACGACTCGAGCTGACGGACGGGGTGGAACCGATCGAGGTTCGCATCGGAACCACGGAACCACCGACCCACCTGCTCGAGACCCTGGTCCGCATCCGAGGGGTCGCAGCGACCGCCTACAACGCGAGGCGGCAGGCGGAGGGCGCGTTCCTCTGGTGTCCGTCGGAGATGTTCATCCACGCGGAGGAGCCGGCCGGGCGCGATCCCTTTGAGACCCCGTCCAAGCCGATCGCCTGGCTCAGGAACTTCCAGCAGATGTCCCGCGGTCCAACCCGGGCGCACGTCCAGGGGGTCCTGACCGCAGTGGCACCGGACGGCCGGGCCATCGTCCAAACCGGCTTTGACGCCTTGCAGGTGCTGGCCGCCACTCCCGTGGCGGAGGTCCCGGGAACGGAGGTCGATGTCGTCGGCCTGATCGGATGGAACGGGGCGCGTCTCGAAATGAGGCGGGCGCAGATCCGGTCCCGCGGGCCCGCGGCGATGCCCCCCGCGGTGCCGCTCAGCGCCCGAAATACAATAGCCGAGTTCGACGGCATCCGGTCGCAGGTCGAAGGCGAGGTGCTGAGCGTGAACCTGGAAGAAGGCCGGATGCGCCTCCTGCTCATGGAAGAACAGCCCGTCCAGGTGATCGTCCCCCGGTTCACCAACCGCCTCTACCAGGCGGACCTCTCACCCGGGATGCGGATCCGGGCCGAAGGCGCCAGACTCAACCGCCTGGATTCCGAGGGGCATGTCGACGGCCATGAGCTCCTGCTGGGACTTCCCTCCGATCTCCAGATCCTCGAGCGGGCGCCATGGTTGACCTGGAGCAACGCGGCAACAACGCTCGGATCCGCGGGAGTCGCGGGTCTGGCGGCCTTGGCCTGGATGCGGAGCCTGCGATCCAAGGTCCGTCAGCAGGCCGCCGAGATCGATGCCCGGTACCGCCTCCAGGCGGAGCTGGAGAGGCGCAATGCGGAACTGGTCGAACAGGCGGGCGAAGTCATCCTCGAGCTCGAACCCGACGGTCGGATACGCTCTGCGAACCCCGCGGCGGGGCGCATCTTCGCCCAGACGTCGACGGGACTGGTAGGCCTGCTTCTGCCCGACCTCGCCCCTGTTGGAGACCGCACTCGGATCCAGGAGGCCTTGGACTCGGCGGCCCGCGGCGCCGTCGAATCGGTGCAGTTCCCGGTGCCCTTCGACGGCCCGGCGGTCCGGTGGATTGAGCTGCGCCTCCAGACGTTCGGAAGCCTTGCCAGCCAACCCCTGCTCGGCGCGGTCGGTCGGGATGTCTCGGACCGCAAGCAGGCCGAGATGGCCCTCCGCCAAAGCGAACAGAACCTGAGGAAGATCATCGAGTTCCTCCCGGACGGAGTGGTGCTTCTCGACGAACGCGCGGTGATCCGGTTCCAGAACCGCCGGGCCGGTACGCTGCTGGGGTACCCGGCGGACGGGTTGGTCGGGCGCCCGGTGGGCATCCTCCGCAACGCAACCCTCGAAACCTGGGCCCTCGATCTCATCCAGTCCACGGACCACGGGTCAACCACGGTCCAGTCCGGGGATCTCCAGACCCTCGTCCTTGCACGGATCGAGGGAGCGGAACTGCAGGCGGACGTGTCGATCGGGGTCGTCCGCCGCTCGGATTCCCGGTCCTGCCTGGTGAGTTTCAGGGACGCCTCAACCCGGATCGCGGCGGAAGAAGCCCTCCGGAGTCAGGCGATGATGGCCCGGGTGGAGTCCGAGGTGTCCCGGATGGTCGGACTGGCCGACGATTCGGAGACCCTGCTGCGGAAATGTGCTGAGATCCTGGTTTCGTTGGCTGGAGCCACGGTGGTTCGGGTCTGGATCCGGGGAGTCCGCGATGCCGAACCACGTCTGGTGGCCGCCGCCGCCGAACAGGACCTCCCCTGCACCCCGGCGGCCCTTGGCGGCCCGGCGGCCTGTTGCATCGAATTGCTTCAGGGCTCGGGCGAGGCCCGGCAGATCCTCCACCTCGCCGCCGAACCGGGAATGGCGACGGCTTCGCTGCGCGGCCTCACGACGTGCGGACTCCACCCGTTCGCCGCGGGCGATCTCGGGAACGGCGTCCTGGAGGTCTATTCACGCGGCCCGTTTCCTGCGCTGGTCGCCGGAAACCTCGCGGTCGTCACCTCAACCCTCGCCGGCGGACTGCTGCGGGTCCAGGCGGTGACCCAGCTCAACCGCTCCAATTCAAAGCTCAGGGCCCTGCTCGATTCGACACCGGTGGCCATCGTGGAAGTGGATGCCGAGGTCCGTGTCCTGGACATCAACCCCGCGGCGGAGAAGCTCTTCCGGCACACCGAACGACAGGCGCGAGGACTCCCGTTTGGCATCCTCTCCGGCTGCGACGACGCCACGCACCGCCGACTCCAGGAAGTCGGCCGTGGTGCCGGTCCGGTCTCGGGACTCGAGATCACGCTGCTGCACGGCGATGGTTCCAAGACGCCCTGCAGCCTGTTCGCGGCCTCGGCGACGGCTTCGGGCGGGCCGGCATCGGAGACGGTCTGCGTCCTCGTCGATCTCACGGAGCAACGTCGGATCGAAGCCGAATCCGAACGGATCCAACGGAAGCTGCGCGACGCCCAGCGGCTCGAGAGCCTCGGCGTCATGGCCGGCGGGATCGCCCACGATTTCAACAACATCCTCGGATCGATCCTGGGCAACGCGAACCTCGCCGCGGCCACGGCCGCGGGGAAGGACGAGCTGCTCGACCACATCCACGAGATCGAACGGGGAGCCCAACGTGCCGGGGAACTGTGCCGGCTGATGTTGGCCTACGCCGGCCAGGCCGGTATCGGCAAGCAGTCTTCCGACCTCAACGAGATCGTCCGGGACACGCTCCGGCTGCTCCGGCATGGCATCTCGAAGCTGGCGGAGGTGCGGCTGGATCTCGCGGAACCCCTGCCCTGGGCCCCCCTCGACACCGCCCAGGTCCGACAGGTGGTCATGAACCTCGTCGCCAACGCCTCCGACGCCCTGGGCGAGGGTCCCGGTGTCATCGGCATCCGGACCGCGATCCACGTCCCGGGCGACACCTCCCCGCCGAGCGCCGACATCCCCTCCGGCCGCCACATCCTGCTCGAGGTCTCCGACACCGGTTGCGGCATCGAGGAATCCGTGGTCTCCCGGATCTTCGATCCGTTCTTCACCACCAAGTTCGCCGGACGCGGACTCGGCCTGGCCGCGGTCTGGGGCGTCGTGAGGGGACACGACGGACACATCGCCGTTCACAGCGTACCCGGCGCCGGATCCACATTCCGGGTCTGGATCCCGGCCCCGGAGGAGGTCGGCCGCCCAGCCCCGGCGCCCGAGCCCGACGCTCCCACGAAGGAGGTCCCGGCCCCTCCGGGCCTCGTCGTGTTGATCGACGACGAGGCGCCGTTGCGGAGGGTGACCCGACAACTGCTCCAGAGATTCGGATACGAGGTGGTCGAGGCGTCCGACGGCGTCGACGGACTGGAAGCGGTCCTCCTGCACCGGTCACGCGATCCACTGGTCCTGCTGGACGTCACCATGCCCCGCATGGGTGGCGGCGAGGTTCTCGCCCGGATCCGGGGGGAGGCCCGGGATATCCGCGTGGTGATGATGAGCGGCTACGCCTCCGGAGGATCGACCGGGGCGGAGTTTCCGGATGCGGACGGGTTCCTCTCGAAGCCCTTCAACACCGAGGCCCTTGTCCACGCGATGAAGCAGGCGGACGAACGGCGCCGGACCCGTGCCTGAGGTCGATGCCTCCGGAAGGAGCGGACAACCTCGACATCCCCGCTACCCGGCGCCGCGGGAGGACGTTCCCGGGCTCAATTTCCAGGCACCTCGGCGACCGCCGTGGGCACATCGACCGGCAACCACCGGCTGATCACCTCGACCAATTCCTTCTGACGGACCGGTTTCGCGATGTAGTCGTCCATGCCCGCCTCCAGGCAGCGTTCCTTGTCGCCCTGCATGGCGTTCGCGGTCATGGCGATGATCGGCACCTGCGGATTCCCGGCCGCGCCCCGACGGATCTGGAGCGTGGCCGCATAGCCGTCCATCTCCGGCATCTGGCAATCCATCAACACGAGGTCGTACTGGCCGCCCCGGAGCGCCACCAGCGCCTCGAGGCCGTTGGAGACGATTTCGGCGTCGAGTCCGAGCTTCTGGAGGTGACGCTGGGCGACCTTCTGGTTCACGACGTTGTCCTCCGCCACCAGGACCCTCGCGAGCCTCGGCGTCGCCATGCCGGAACCCTCCGCCGCGGCGGAGGGCACCTCGGCCCTGGGTCCGGATCGACGTGGCAGGCCCGGCGGGTGGATCCTTGGCACCAGACCGGCGGCGAGTTTCGCCAAGGCCTCGTGCAGCTGCGACGGACGGACCGGCTTGACCAGCCACGAGGAAATGCCGGCCGCCCGGAGCTCGTCGGGATGCAACCGTTGGCACATCGAGGTCAGCACCACCAGCTGGGTGCCGGCGATGGCCGGTTCCGCCTTGATCCTGCGGGCCAACTCGACGCCGTCCATGACCGGCATGTGGTAGTCGAGGATGGCGATGTCCACGGGACGTCCTGTCTCGGCGGCCCGCCGCAGCTCCACCAGGGCCTCGGCGCCCGAGGCGACGCTCCCTCCGTCGTTCAGGTGCCAGCCCGCGATCTGATATTGGAGGATGCGGCGGTTGGTCTCGTTGTCGTCGACGACGAGGACGTTCACGCCGTTGAGCGGATGCAACGTGGCCGGCTCGGGGTCCGCATGGGCGCCCTGGAGGCAGACGGTGAACCAGAATCGGGATCCCTTGCCGGGTTCGCTCTCGACCCCGATCGCCCCGCCCATCATCTCGACAAGGCGCCGGCAGATGGCGAGGCCGAGGCCGGTGCCGCCGAACCGCCGGGTGGTCGAGGCGTCCGCCTGGGTGAAGGCCTCGAAGAGACGTGAGACGGTCTCGGCGTCCATGCCGATGCCAGTGTCCCGGATGGACACCAGGATCTCGGAGCGGTCGCCCTTGCGGCCGCGGAGGCTGACGTCCACCACCACCTCGCCCTTCTCCGTGAACTTGATGCCGTTGTTGATCAGGTTGAGGAGGATCTGCCGGATGCGGCCGGGATCGCCCCGGAGCTTCCGAGGCACCTCGCGTCGGATGAGCGAGGCCAGCTCGAGGCCCCGGGCATGCGCCGGCTCGGCGAGGATCTCGATCGCCCCCTCCACCGTCTCGGCGAGATCGAAGTCGACCTCGTCGAAGTGGAGCTTGCCCGCCTCGATCTTGGAGAAGTCGAGGATGTCGTTGATGATGATAAGCAACGAGTCGGCGCAGGCGCGGACGGTGGAGGCGAACTCCTTCTGCTCCGGGTTCAGCGGCGTGTCCAACAGGAGGTTGATCATGCCGATGACCCCGTTCATCGGGGTCCGGATCTCGTGGCTCATGTTCGCGAGGAACATCGACTTCGCCCGGCTCGCGGCCTCGGCGTCGTCGCGGGCGCCGGCCAGCTGCTCCTCGGCGAGCTTCCGCTCGGTGATGTCCATGGCCAGGCCCACCACGCCGATGCGGCCGTCCAGGCAGCGGAGCGGCCGCTTCATGGTCTGCATCCACAGCCGGTTGCCCGCGCGGTCGGTGATGAGCTCGGCCGAGATGTATTTCTGTCTTCCGTTTTCGATGACCTCGCGGTCGTCGGACATGATCGGGTCCGCTTCCTCCGGGCGCACCATGATCTCGCGGTCCGTCTTGCCGAGCAGGTGCTCGACCGGATGGCCGTGATGCTCCGCCAGCGCCTTGTTCACCAGCAGGAACCGCCCATCGTGATCCTTGGCGAACACGAATCCCGGGATGAGGTCGATCACCTCACGGAGGAACTCCTGCTGGTGCTGGAGTTCGGCCGTACGGACGGCGACCCGGTGCTCCAGTTCCTCGCGGTTGCGATTCAGGTCGGCCTCGGCCTTCCGCTTCTCCTCGAGCAGGCGGGTGAGCCGGTTCCTGTTCCGTTGGAGACGCCAGACCCAAAGCAGGCCGCCGAGGGACATCAGGATGCCGATCAGGGCGACCAGCATGAGCCGCCGGCCCGACATCCAGTCGGGTCGGGCCAACAGCTCGATGTCGTCCGGCGACTCCAGCAGCAACCTCAACTCCTCCGGCTTCCGGTTCTCGTCCACGCCGACTTCGATGACTCCGGTCAACCGCAGGACGGAGCCGGGCTCGAGACTGGCGGGAAGGCGTGAGCCTGTTGCGAGGGGCAGCTCCGCAGTGATCCGGTCCTCGGAGTTGTCGGGCGATTGGAGGGCCACCTTCAGGTGCGAAAAGCTCCTGGCGACCTCGGCGACGCGGGCCTCGATGCGGACGTACTCGCCGTCTGGGGACTCGTAGGAGCTGTTCGCATTGACGGCGAGGCGCGGGAGCCGGCGGCCGTATTCCTTGGGAGGCAAGGCGGGACGGTCCCCCAGCACGCGGACCACAGGCCCGTCGAGCGACGGAGTGAAGCGCCGGTACTCGGCGAAGCCGACCACCTCGACGTGGAGGCCCTTCTCGGGTGCCTTGTTCTCCCCGTCCGCGATCCAGACGGTGCCGGAGTCATCCTGGACGAAGTATCCGCGACCCGGCCGCCGGAGGACGACCACGCCGCGCACCTTGAACCGGCCGAGATCCGAGGGGCTGCCGAAGGCGCCGATCTCGTCGATGCGCGTCACCGGCAACGAGAAGGGCGACGTCGGTCCGGCCTCGATCAGTCGGATGTCGCCGGGACCGGAGATGATGATGCGGGCCCCGACTATCTGGCGGCGGGTGTTGAACCGGGCGCCATAGGCTCCGAGCACGCGGACCTTGGAGCCGGAGACCATCCCGGGAGGCAGCGGCATCCCGCGCGGAAGGAGCACCGAAAGGTTCTCGGTCCCGACCCTGAGGCGGATTGAGGGTTCGTCCGGGTCGAAGCTTCGGAAGAACCCGACCACCTCCACGAACCGGGAGTCCAGCTGCGGTTGAATGAGCTGGCCCGGCTTCAACTCCACCGGGTTCGGAGCCGGAGCCCGCCCCAGGATCCGGGTCTTCACCTGGGAGACCCCCGGACCGGGCGCGCCACTGACCGCCGGGGCGAACTCGCCGGGGATCGTCACCCCCTCGATCTCGACCAGGGTGCCGGGAACCGCGTTCGTGTCGTTGAAACCCGGGACCCAGGTGGCCCCGGTCTCGTCCTGGACGAACGGAATCAGGTCCGAACCTGTCACGACACCACGGAACCGGACGGGCCGTCCTTGGGCCGCCTCGCCGAAGGGAAGCGACTTGAGGTCACCGATCCGGGTGATCGGCTCCGGTGGCGAAGCCTCCTGCGCCGAAACGAGCCGCACGGCGAGGAACAGGGCTCCCACCGCGGCGGTCCACCGGACAACGACGTGCTTCGAGATGGAGTTCAAGGCATTCATCCGCGACCCGCCATCCGCCGGAGACGGAGAAGGGTCACGTCGGGAATCATCGGCGATCCGTCCGCGGGCCTTGAGCCACGAGGACCGCCGACGGGATCCGACGGCGACCGTGCAGCGGTCCACCGGGTCGGCACCGGACTCGGTGGCGTCGGTCACTCGGAGACGGGTATTCCTCCCCGGAGCCGGAGCCGAAGCCCAGTCCTGGAGGCGAGTTCGGGATCGTGGGTGACCAGCACCAGCGCGGTGCCGGCCTCGGCGTTGAGCCCGAAGATCAGGTCGGTGATCCGCGCGGCGGTCTCGGCGTCCAGGTTTCCGGTCGGCTCGTCCGCGAAGAGGATGGCAGGCCGGTTGACGAAGGCCCGCGCGAGGGCCACCCGCTGTTGCTCCCCGCCGGACAACTGCGCGGGATAGTGGTCCATTCGGCCCTCCAGGCCCACGCGACGCAGGAGCGAGCGTCCCGATTCCGGGTCGGCTTCGCCCCGCAGCTCGGCGGGCACCAGCACGTTCTCCAGTGCGGTCAGGGTCGGGAGAAGCTGGAAGTTCTGGAAGACGAAGCCGACATGGCGTCCCCGCACCGCGGCACGGCCGTCCTCGTCCAGCGGCGCCAGGTCGGCGCCGGCGATCCGGACGGAACCCGACGTCGGCTGGTCGAGGCCGGCGCAGAGGGCCAGGAGGGTCGACTTGCCGGAACCGCTGGGCCCGATGATGGAACAGGTGTCGCCGCGTTTGAGCACGAGGTCCACCCCTTGGAGGACCACGAGCTCCGAACCGTCGGGACGCGGATAGGACTTCCTCAACCCGCGGGCCTCGAGGACGAAATCAGGCATATCGCCGATGGTCCACCAAACGGGCTGCGGGGCAAGGGCCCGTGCTCAGGCCACCCAGATCGACGGCTCCCCGCCGAGGGTCCCCCGGAGCTCCCCGAGCCTCGAATCGGCACGGCAGCGCTCCTGCATGCTCCTGGCGAAGGCGCGGCGCCCGAGCAGATCCAACCGGGCGGTCTCCCCCTCATACTCGGGTCTTGTGACGAAGCGTTCCAGGTAGGTCGCGACCCGGCTCCAATGACGCATTTCGAAGCCCCTCCGGGCCTGGAGGCGCGCCTGGTACCATCCGCTCGAGAGCACCGACTCCCGGCTGAAGAGGGCCCGGAACTCGGGGTCGGCCAACGCGGCCCCGGTCTCGTCTCCGCCACGCATAATCTCCAGGAGACGCCTCAGCGGAGGCACCGCCAGCTCGACCGAGCCGTCGGCGAAATAGTGTTCGGCCACACGCCGATGGGTCGCCGCGACGTTCTCGACGGAATCCGCGTACTGGTCGGCGTCCTGCAGCTCCGGACGCAGCATCTCCTCGGTCAACACCGCATGGGGATGGTTGAAGACCCGTCCGAAGAAGTCGTGGACGAACCGATGGGTGATCCGCCATCCGAGCCGGCTGGCCGGAATCCGCCGGCCCTGGTGCTCCACATCCACGACCCGCTCCAGGCATCCCTTGGCGATCAGATGCGCCGGATCCCGCTCCTCGACCCCCATCCGGCACCAGACCTCGGGCACCAGGAGGCTGACGTCGTGGTCCACGCGCACCCGGGGTCCGAGGCAACCGGCGCTGGTGAGGAAGGCCGGGTATCCGGACAGGGCGAAGGAGACGAACGCGGCGTTGAGGTCGTAGACAGGCGGAAGCGCGTTGAACGGCCCCTTGGTCAGGGCGCCCTCGCTGCCGGCGCCGGTCGTCGACGGCGACTTGCCGGTCATGCTGGAGATGAACTCCATGAACGCCTCGGGCAGCTCCATGTAGTGGATCGGACCGTAGCAGCTGAGCGGACGGACCCCGGTTTCGGCCGGGTTGTTCCGCCGTCCGGCAAGCACGGCGTGGACCGGCGTGGAGAGGGGCTTGGCCGTCGGCAGACGCCTGGCGAGACGCGCCCCCATCCCGGCCACATACGAGCTGCGCGGATCCATGAGGTCCGGCCGACGCTGCAGGTACCGGGGATTCTTGGACGGCTTGCCGTCGACGATACGAGGATGGCTGGTGGTGACGATCCAGGAGGGGGAACCGTCGCCTTCGGATGAGGACCCGGCCTCCTCGACCAGCGTCCGCATCGGCGCGGTGTACTGGAACAGCCCGACCGAATCCTCGACCAGCGCCCGTGCGGCTTCGCGGGACAGCGGCTCGTAGTTGCTGAAGAAGTTGCCGCCGCGGGCGAAGTCCGCCTCGGCGGCCTTGTCGTAGCCACGGTGGATGGCGTCGTCGGGCCGCTGGAACAGGCAGGATTCCACGTTCTCCACCAACTTCAGCGCCGGGAACGGGCATTGGTCGTCCAACTCGCCGAGCCATTCGCGGGGAACAGTGACGCTGGCCGTGATGTCATCCTCCATCTGGATCTTCCGCGCCGGCATGAAGTCCTTGCGGAGCCCGAAGGTGCGCCATGCGCCCTGCTCGTCGTAGCCAACGCGGAGGAACTGGGTGACCAGGCGCTTGCGTCCCATGCGCAGCTCGTTGGCCGGGGTGCCGTTGATGACGTCGACGCTGAACCGCGACCGCCAGTTGTCGCCCCACGTGGGATTCCAGAAGCGCTTGACCACCAGCACGAGCTCCCGGATGTGGGGAGGCACGCCCTGGATCCAGGCGTTGTGTTCCTCGGAGAAGTCCTCGCTCGGCGTGAGCAGCTTGATGACGGAGCCGAGCGTCCTGTGTGGCGAGAGGATCGGACGCCGGTCGACGCCGTTGCGCGACGCCTCACGGAACCTCGGGGAGAAGTCGCGCTTCAGGACCTCGTCGACCAGTTCCAGGTCGCGGGCGATGTCCGCCACGAACACCGATCCGTGGATGATCGCGTCGGTGATCGGCTTGGAGATCTCGCTCTTGCCGCCGCCGGAGACGGTGCAGGGCTTGTGGCAGAGCGTGCCCTCGGGCCGGGTCCCGACGAGGCGCCACGCGCG
>JAIXUV010000159.1 GCA_027483345.1 Verrucomicrobiales bacterium
AGCGGCATCTTCATGACCCACGTCGGCATCATCCTGCTGCTCGTGGGGCAGTTGCTCACCGACATGATGGCCCGCGAGAGCGTCATGAGCTTCCGCGAAGGCGACAGCCGCAACTACTCGGAATCCTCGATGGACTTCGAGTTCGCGCTGCTGACCGACGCCGGGAGCAACACCCTGGACCAGGTGGTGGCGTTCCCGGGTTCGATGGTCAAACCCGGCGCGGAGCTTGCGCACGAGTTGCTGCCCTTCCGGCTCCGGGTTCGCGAGGCCTGGGAGAACGCCGAGATCCGCGCACGGGCGCCCATGATGGACTCGAACCGTCCTCCCGCCGCCACCCAAGGCGTGGGCGCTCGCGCGGTGATCGAGCCCCGTCCGGCGATGCGCACCATGGACGACCGGAACGTGCCGGCCGCGGTGATCGAGATCCTCGAAGGTGCGAACTCGCTCGGGACCTGGGCGGCCTCGGGCGGACTGCGTACTCAGGCCTTCCAATCCGGCGGCCGCGAATGGCGGCTCGAGTACCGCCCCGTGCGCGAATACAAGCCGTTCGCCCTGACCCTGCTGAAGACCACCCACGAGGTGTATCCCGGCACGGACCTGCCCAAGAACTTCCAAAGCCGCGTTCGGATCCAGAACGCGGACGCCCGCGAGGACCGCGAGGTGGACATCTACATGAACAACCCGCTGCGCTACGGCGGATACACCTTCTTCCAGTACCAGATGGGCCGCGAGCAGCTGAACCAGGGCGGACGCGGCACCAGCGCGCTCCAGGTGGTCCAGAACCCGTCCTGGCTCGCGCCGTACCTCGGATGCGTCATCGTCGGACTCGGCCTGCTGGTCCAGTTCGGCATCCACCTCGGCAAGTTCCTTACCCGCCGTCCCGCGCCGCGCCCGGTCGCGGCCTGAATCCCGTTCCCGAAACCCATTTCCTGATCCCATGACACGTTGGCTTCCCACCGCCCTCACCGCGGTCTTCGCCCTGTGGCTCGCCGGGTCCCTCGTCCCCCGCCGGGACCGCGACTTCGCGCTGTCCGAGCTCGGCCGCATCCCGGTCGTCCACAACGGACGGGTCCAGCCGTTCGACTCGCTCGCCCGGAACTCGCTCACCCAGATCCGGGAGAAGGACAAGGCCAACCTCGAGCCGGCCAAGTCCTGGTATGACAAGCCGAAGATCCTCTCGGCCACCGAGTGGCTGATCACCACAATGACCCGTCCTGAGGTCTCCGACGGCTTCAAGGTCTTCCGGGTGGACCATCCGGAGTTGAAGGCGCTGCTGAAGCTTTCCGAGCCCGATCCCGCGAAGGGCGAGGACGGGAAGCACTATTCCTGGAACCAGTTCGGTCCGGAGGGACTTCGCCTCGTGGAGGAGAGCGCACGGAACATCGCGCGCACCAAGAAGGAGAACACCCAACGCAACGCCTTCGACAACGCCGTCGTCGGGTTGCACGAGTCGCTGGTGCTGTACCACCGGCTCAAGAACACCCTGATGCCGGAGGACACCGCCGGGTTGGTCCAGGAGATCGAGGCCTACAAGGCCAGCATCCCGGCCGGTGTGGCCGCGTTCCGAAGCCGGATGTCCGGCGGCCCCATCGACACCAACGCGCTGACTGCGATGTTCGGCCATTCCGAACGCTACTTCGACACCGTGCGGCAGGACACGCCGCTGCTCGTGCCGCCGGCCGAGGGCGGAAGTTCGGACGCCTGGATGCGGATGGGTGACGCGCTGCTCGATGCCGGTGTGAGCGCTCCGCTGCTGAGGCATCTCATGAAGTCCGGTCCGCAGGACGAACTGTCTCCGGATCGGGTCGCCGCCGAGATGCGTGCGGCCGGAACGAAGACGCTGCATCCCTCGGTGACGTCCTGGGCGCGCATCGGGGACGCCTTCCGGGCCGGCAAGGTCGAGGAGTTCAACGCGACGGTGAAGGAGCACCTTGCCTACGTGGCTTCGCTGCGCATGGAGAAGGCGTTGACCAAGGCCCGCGCCGAGCAGGCCTTCAACGCCTTCGCGCCGTTTTCCAAGTCGGCGGCGATCTACATCGTGGCGTTCCTCTTCGGATGCGGCTTCTGGTTCGACTTCGCCGAATGGAGCCGGAAGTCCTCGCTCAACCTCGTCCGGTTGGCCTTCGTGGTGCACACGGCGGGACTCATTTTCCGCATGTGGCTCGAGGGCCGTCCGCCCGTGACCAATCTCTACAGCTCGGCGATCTTCATCGGCTGGGGTTCCGTCGGATTGGGACTGCTCTTGGAAGGCTTCTGGAAGAACGCGGTGGGCCTGGCCGTGGCCACGGTCATCGGCTTCGCCACCCAGATCATCGCCCACAACCTCGCCCTCTCGGGCGACACGATGATCATGATGCGCGCGGTGCTGGACACCAACTTCTGGCTCGCGACCCACGTGGTCATCGTGACCCTGGGCTATGCCTCGACCTTTGTCGCCGGCTTCCTCGCCATCCTCTACGTGGTGCTCGGCGTCGCCACCCGCGTGCTGACCCCGGACATGGGACGCAGCCTTTCGAGGATGGTCTACGGCATCATCTGCTTCGCCACGCTCTTCAGCTTCGTCGGCACGGTCCTCGGCGGCATCTGGGCCGACCAGTCCTGGGGTCGTTTCTGGGGCTGGGATCCCAAGGAGAACGGCGCCCTGATCATCGTCCTCTGGAACGCCCTCATCCTGCATGCCCGTTGGGGCGGCCTGGTGAAGGAGCGCGGCCTGATGAACCTCGCGATCGTGGGCAACGTGGTCACCTGCTGGTCGTGGTTCGGCACGAACCTGCTCGGGATCGGCCTGCACAGCTACGGCTTCATGAGCGGCGCCTTCACCGCCCTGCTGATCTTCATCGCCACCCAGGCGGCCCTGATCGCTGCCGGCCTCCTTCCTCAGCGGATGTGGCGCAGCTACCGGGCCGGCTGACCGGAGTCCGACATCGGTTCAACCACCGGTCCGGTTGCCACCGCCCCATTCGTTCAGGCCCCGCTCGTCTCCGGAGGCTCCGGGCTCGATGCCCAGGCCTTCCATCACCTCGCCGATGAAGTAGAGGGAGCCGGTCACCGCGACGAAGGGATCGGCCGAGGCGGCCTTCACGGCCTCGGCCGCCGAGCCGACGACCCGAACCGGGCGGTTGCAGCGGAGTTCCTTCAGCGCGTCCCGCAGTTCCTCCGCACCGACCGTCCTGGAGCTCGCCACCGGGCTGACCACGAACCGGCCGGCGACCTTCGCCAACTCCGCGAGCATCTCCTTCCACGCCTTGTCCCGCAGCATGCCGACCACCAACGTCGGATGGCTCCCCGGGAATTCCTCGCCCAAGGTCCGCCGGAACGCCGCGATGCCGTCGGGATTGTGCGCCCCGTCCAGCAGCCAGGTGCCGGACCCGCGTTCCAGACGCTGCATCCGGCCGGCCCAGACCGTCCGGGCGAGCCCGCCGGCGATCTGTTCGTCCGAGACCGGCAGGAAGGTCCGGAGCAGCCGGCAGGTGGCGGCGGCGGTGGCGGCGTTGAGCCGCTGATGCGGTCCCGCGAGCGAAACCGGCGTCGAAAGCCGTCCGACCGCCGACGTGCCCACGACCACGCAGTGGCAGTCGAGCTCCTTCGCCCGGTGACCGATCACCGCGAGCGCATCCGGCGCGTCGGCCGAGGTGACCACCGGGACGCCGGGCTTGATGATGCCCGCCTTCTCGGCGGCGATTTCCCCGATCGTGCCGCCCAGGACCTGCTGGTGGTCGAGGCCGACGGAAGTGATCACCGACGCGAGCGGCTCCACGATGTTGGTCGCATCGAGGCGGCCGCCGAGTCCGGTCTCCCAGACCACCACGTCCACCGTCTGCTCGGCGAACCACATCAGGGCCACGACGGTCGTGAACTCGAAGAACGTGGGTTCCATGCCCGCCGGGGTGGCCGAACGGAGCCGCGCGACCAGCCGGGCCAGATCCGCGTCCGGAATCGGCTGCCGATCGACCTGGATCCGCTCGCCAAACCGGACCAGGTGCGGCGAGGTGTAGAGCCCGGTTCGGCGTCCCGCCGCCCGTTGGATCGCCTCAATGAAGGCGCAGGTGGATCCCTTGCCGTTGGTCCCGGCCACGTGGATGAAGCGGAGTCCGTCTTGCGGTGAGCCAACGGCCGCAGCCAGTTGACGGGTCGTCTCCAGCCCCGGTTGGAAGCCGAATTGTCTCAGCGATTGCAGATGGGCCAGCGCCTCGGCGTAGGTCACGCGCCCATCCTACCCCGGGTTCCTGTCAGGGCCAACGACCCTCCGAATCCGCCGTTCGACGAATGGTGGGCGCGGGATGCCCACGGGTAGGAATAGGACCGCGCCGCGGTGGGCTCCGTGTTGGGGCCACGAGCGTCGCCAGCAAACCATGAATCCCTCCGACTCCCTCCGGCCAATCCGTTGGCCGGCCTTCCAAGGATGGCGGCTTCGCGCGCCATCATTCCTCCTGTTCCTCGCGGCCGCCATGTTCTGGCTGGCCGTTTCCCAGGTCCGTGCCCAGGTCTATGGCGCCATCGACGTCTGGCCCGCCAACAACTCCGTCGAGGTGAAGGGCAGCCGCCAGTTTGGCGCGTACGTGCCGATCTCGCCCTCGACCATCGTCTGGTCGGTCAACGACATCCCCGGCGGCGACACGAACGTCGGCACCATCAGCGCCACCGGTTCCTACAAGGCTCCCGCGGTGCCGCCCAATCCCAGCGTGGTCACCATCAAGGCCCAGAGCACCGCCTTTCCATCCGCCTTCAAGACCACGTCGCTGACGGTCACCCGGCCCTATCCGTGGCTGTGGAGCGTCTCTCCTTCCTCGCTCCAGGTGGGTGCCTACTCGGTCTCCCTCAGCGGCTCCAACTTCGCCCCGGATTCCGTCGTCCAGGCCAATGGCGTGGATGTTCCGACCGTCTTCGTGTCCTCCACGAAGGTCATCGCCAACGGCGTCGCCGCCGCGGTCGGGACGCTCCAGTTCACGGTGCGTCATCCGGCTCCCGGAGCGGTTTCCGGCAACAAGGTCTCCGCCACCGTCGCCGCCCCCACGGTCTCCGTGGCCGTCAGTCCTTTGACCCCGACCGTCACCCTTGGGACGACCGTGGCCTTCTCCGCGTCCGTCGCCGGCGCCGCGAACACCGCGGTGACCTGGTCGGTCCCGGGTGGTGCGACGCAGGGCTCGATCAACAGCCAGGGTCTCTACACCGCCCCGAACGTCCTTCCTTCCCCGGCCACCCTGAAGGTCCGCGCCACCTCCGTCGGCGCGCCTTCCGTCTATTCCGAGGCGACCCTCACGCTGGTGGCCCCGCCGGCGGTCTCGCTCGCGGTGTCGCCTTCCACCGTCACGGTCCCGCAGGGCACCTCCCGGCAGTTCGTTTCGACCCTCACCGGTTCCGCCAACACCGCGGTGGTCTGGTCCGTGGTCGGCGGAGCCGCCAACGGTTCCATCGGCGCCAGCGGACTCTTCACGCCTCCGGCGGTGCTCCCGGCCTCCACGGTGGTGCTCGTCCGCGCCACCTCGGTCGTCAATCCGATCGTCTCCGCCGACGCCGTGGTCACGCTGACGCCGCCGCCCGTGGTGGTTTCGGTGAACCCGCCCGCCGCCACGGTCCAGGTCGGCACCCCGAAGTCCTTCGCGGCCTACGTTGCCGGCTCGCCGAATTCCGCGGTCGTCTGGTCCGTCCCGGGAGGCCCTTCCAACGGTACCGTCTCCGCCTCCGGCGTGTACCTGCCGCCTGCTGCCGTTCCGGCGAACCCGACCGTGTCCGTGCGCGCCACCTCGGTCGCCGACCCGTCCTCCTTCGCCGAGGCGCTGGTCACGTTGTCCCCGGCCCCCGACTACGCGGCGTTGCTGCACAATGCCCGGTTCCTCGAGCAGTCGACCTTCGGCCCGAGTCCGGCGGACCTCGCCCTGGTCCAGCAGGTGGGCATCGATGCCTGGCTCCAGCAGCAGTTCGCCCTTCCGGCTTCGGCGATCCCGGTGCCGGCCAACAACTCCGTCCAGGATCTCCAACGTTGGATCCTCCACCACTACACCGCCGCCCCCGACCAGCTCCGTCAGCGTGTGGTCTATTCCCTGAGCCAGATCGTCGTGGTCTCGGCCGACAAGCAGGTCTACGCCGACGCCATGTTGCCGTGGATGAACCTGCTCTCCACCCACGCATTCGGCAGCTACCGCGACCTGTTGCTCGAGGTGTCGAAGAGTTCGTCCATGGGCAAGTACCTCGACCTGGCCAATTCCACCAAGCCCGGGATGAACGGGGGCGGCGCCAACGAGAACTTCGCCCGCGAACTGATGCAGCTGTTCACCATCGGGCTGTGGCAGTTGAAGCCGGACGGTTCGCAGCTGCTCGACACCAACAGCCTGCCGATCCCCACCTACTCCCAGGCCGACGTCGCCCAGCTGTCCCTTGCCCTGACCGGCTGGACCTACGCGACGCCCCCGGGGGGCACGGCGTTTTCCCTCAACAACGAGTACCACGGTGCGCCGATGGAAGTCCGTCCCGGCAACCACGACACCGGCGCCAAGAGCTTCGTGGGCATCCAGATCCCCGCGGGACAGACCGTCGAACAGGACCTCGTCTCCGTCATCGACGGCCTGATGGCCCATCCGAACACCGCGCCCTTCATCGCCACGCGCCTGATCCGCAGCCTGGTGAAGAGCAATCCGAGCGGCGCGTACATCCAGCGGGTCGCCCAGGTCTTCGCGGACACCGACGGCGACCTCAAGGCGACGGTCACCGCGGTCCTCAAGGACGCCGAGGCGCGCGACGACGTGGCCTCTGCGAACTCCGGCCGGCTCAAGGAGCCGATCCTGCAGGTCTGCGGGTTCCTGCGGGCGCTCGGCGGCCAGTTCCAGCCGGGACAGCAGCTCACCTACCTCTTCGGTTACCTCGCGCAGTCCCCGTTGAATCCGCCCTCGGTCTTCAGCTGGTACTCGCCGATGTATCGCGTGCCCAAGATCCCGCTCTTCGGACCCGAGTTCCAGATCTACACGCCGACCGAGGCCACCCTGCGCGGGAACCTCTTCCACCACATCCTCGGCAACGCCGGGGGCGGCGACGTCACCCTCGACCTGGCCCAGTTCCAGCCCTTGGGGAACGACATGCCGGGGCTGGTGGAGAAGGTGAACGGGAATCTGCTCTACGGGCGCATGCCGGCCGCGATGAAGCAGGTGCTCATCGACGCCGCATCGCCGGGCTACGACGCGAAGACGCGCATCGAGACCGTCCTCTACCTCACGGCCCTGAGCGGCCTCTACGCCGTCCAGCACTGATCCCACCGCCTTCCAGAACCTTTCCCAGTCCTTCCATGAATTCCTCCCTCATCACCGCCCGAATGAACCGCCGGAGCGCGCTCCGCGGCCTTGGGGCCTCCGCGCTGCTCTCCCGCCTCGGCTGGATGAACGCGCTCGCGCAATCGCAGGGCACCCCAGACGACTACCGGGCCCTCGTCTGCATCTTCCTCGTCGGCGGAAACGACGGCCACAACACCGTCGTCCCGCTGGGCCAGGCGCAGTTCGACGCCTACGTGGCCGCGCGGGGATCGCTCGCGTTGCCCGACAACAACGGTCCGCTCCTTCCGGTCGAGACCCCGGACGGCACGCCGTTCGGGCTCAACAACGGCCTGGCGAAGCTCCATCCCTATTGGGCCCAGGGGCGCCTCGCCGTGCTCGCCAACACCGGCATGCTCGTCCAGCCGGTCACCCGCCCCGAGTTCCTCGCCAACACCAAGAAGGTCCCCACCAACCTCTTCTCGCACTCCGACCAGATCCAGCAGATGCAGACGGCGATCCCGTCGGCGTCGGGTGGCACCGGCTGGGGCGCGCGGGCGATGGACCTCCTGAATCCGCTGAACGGCGGCTCGACCTTCCCGGCGGCGATCTCCACCGCGGGACCGGCGCTCTTCTGCACCGGCAGCGTCGTCCAGTCGGCGAGCCTGCTCCCCGGATTCGACCTCGACCCGAGCGGGCTCGGCCTCTGGCCGCAGTCGGCCGCGTTCGCCCGGAAGAACGGGATGCAGCAGGTCCTGGAATTCGACAGCGGACTCGCCCTCGTGCAGTCCGCGAACAAGGTCCGCAAGGACGCCTTCGACCTGAACGCCCTGCTCAAGGGCGGCTCGGCCAACATCACCACCGCGTTCCCCGGCACCAGCCTCGGCAACCAGCTCCGTCAGGTCGCCAAGATCGTCAAGCTGCGCGGCACCACCGGGATGAAGCGGCAGGTCTTCCTCTGTTCCATCGGTGGCTTCGACACCCACGGCTCGCAGGCCTGGCAGCATTGGAACCTGCTCAGCGAGGTGGCGGACGCCATGGACGCCTTCCAGAAGTCCATGGAGCTCGAGCTCCAGATCCCCGACAAGGTCGCCGCCTTCACCCTCTCCGACTTTGGACGTTCTCTCCAACCCTCGGGCACCGGCACCGACCACGGCTGGGGCAACCACCACCTCATCCTCGGTGGCGCCGTCCAAGGCGGACAGGTCTACGGCACGTTCCCGGACTTGGCGCTGGGTGGGCCCGACGACTGCGGCACTCGCGGCGTGCTCATCCCGAGCACCTCCACCGAACAATACGCCGCAACGCTGGCCCGCTGGCTCGGCGTGCCCGACGCCCAGTTGGGGACGTTGTTCGGCAACCTCGGGAACTTCGGCAGCAGCCACCTCGGATTCCTGGGCTGAGTCCGGACGGGGCCGCGACCCCGTCACTGCCAAGGGCCGGTCTGGAGAGGTTTCTCCGGGCCGGCCCCTTCCTTTTCCGGAAACCGGCCTCAACACCGACGGCCGAGATCCAAAGGTCCAAACAGCATGCCGGTCCAGGCACGAGAGTTCGGTACGATTTACGGTTCCTGTGGAGATTTCCTTCCCGTCGCGTCTCGTCCGCGACATGGTCCCGGCACTCCCCAGAATCCGTAGGACTTCCAAGTCCGCGAAGCCGAGGAGTGCCACCATGCCTGCACTCGATTCGAATCAGGCCACCGCGCTTCCGGCGTGGCATGGGAAAGCCGGTTTCCGGCAAGGAATGGGGGGATCCGTCGGCCCTTCGCGGGGATGTTGGAGCCGTTGGAAGCCGTGCGGCAAAGCGGTCGCGAGCTTGGATCAACCGCCACTTCGGTCGGGAATCACGCCCTAGACCGATCGGACCTTGGATTCGCCCCATGAACACACCCCGCGCATGGAACGAGGAACGGAGACTTGAGTTGCTCCGTGGTTTCGGGTTGCTCGACAGCCCGCCGGAGAGGGAGTTCGACGAGATCGCCGAGCTGGCGGCGACCCTGTGCGAGGCACCGATCGCCGTGATCTCGCTCATCGACGGAGGACGTCAGTGGTTCAAGAGCCGCATCGGGATCGGACCTGCGGAGACGCCTCGGGACGAGGCCTTCTGCGCCCACCTGCTCGGCCGTGACGACCTGCTCGAGGTCCCCGACGTCACCCTCGATCCCTGCTTCTCCGGGCTTCCTCTGGTCACAGGATCGGAATCCATCCGCTTCTATTGCGGCATGCCGCTCACCGCGGACGACGGCGAGGTGCTGGGCGCGCTGGCGGTGCTCGACCGGGTTCCACGCAGCCTCGATGCTCGGCAACGCCAGTCGCTGAGGGTCTTGGGACGCCAGGTGATGGCGCAGATCCGGCTGCGGAACGAGCTCCGCGAGACCCATCGGCGCGAGGACGCGCTCCGCGAGAGCCAAGAGGCCCTGGGATTCAGCGAGCAACGGTGGCAGTTCGCCCTTGAGGGCAGCGACATCGGCGTCTGGGACTGGAACATCGAGACCGGTGACGTGTTCCGGTCCGAACGCTGGCACCGGATCGTCGGGCTCGACCCAGCATGCGACGAGCCTTCGCCGGATTTCTGGACCCGCCGGCTTCATCCGGACGACCGGCTGATGGTACTTGGACGGATCCAGGAACATCTCGACGACCGTTCCGAGGTGTATGCCTGTGAGTACCGCATCCGGATGGAGTCGGGACGCTACAAGTGGATCCTCGATCGGGGCCGTGTCCTCGCACGGACCGCGGACGGCAAGCCCCGCCGGCTGGTCGGCACGATGACCGACATCGACCGACGCAAGCGCCTGGAGCAGGTCCAGGCCGTGGAGGCCGCCGTCTTCGAGAGCATCTCCCGCGGCGGATCCTTGCCCGAGATCCTTTGCGAGGTGACCACCGGGGTTGAAGGCGTCCTCGAAGGCGCCATCGCCTCGGTGCTGCGGGTCGAGGCCTTCGAAGGTGGCTTCCGCCTTCGGGACGGGGCCGCGCCGCATCTGCCGAAGGAGTATCGCAAGGCCGTGGACGGCCTGTGCGCCGGTCCCGCCGTCGGTTCGTGCGGCACGGCGGTCCATCGCCGCGAGCCGGTGGTGGTTTCGGACGTCCGCACCGACCCGCTGTGGGCTGAGTTCCGAGAACTGCCCGGGGGCTTTGGCCTCATCGCCTGCTGGTCGGTGCCGGTGTTGGATTCCCAGGGCCTGCCGGTGGCCACCTTCGCCCTGTACTTCCGGGAGGTCCGGGAAGCCACGCCGGAGGAGCTCGCGGTGCTTGGCAGGATGGCCCACGTCGTCCGCATCGCGTTCGAGCGGGACGGCGCCGAGAAGGCCCTGCGCCGCTCGGAGGACCGGTTCGCCAGCCTCTTCCGCAACAGCCCCGCCGCCATCGGCATCTCCACCGTGCGCGAGGGACGCATCCACGACGTCAACCAACGTTACTGCGAGCTCCTCGGGTATCAGCGGGAGGAACTGATCGGGAAGACGGCGGACCAGGTGCATATGCATCCCGATGAAAGTCGGCGGGACCAGGCGGTCGAGGTCCTCCTCGCGAGGGGGCGGCTTGCCGGGGGCGAAACCCGGCTCCGGGGCAAGGACGGCCGTCTCCGGGACGTGGTGGTCAGTCTGGAACTGCTGGAACTGGCAGGGGACACCGCTCCCGTGATGGCGGCGCAGATCGTCGACATCACCGACCGGAAGGCCGCCGAACAGCGGCTGATCCAGAGCCAGGCCCTGATGCGTATGGCCTCGCGGGTCAGCCGCCTCGGGGCGTGGCAGATCGAGTTCCCCTCGCTGGAGGTGACCTGGTCCGAGGAGGTGCGGGAGATCCACGGCGTCCCTCCCGACTACCAGGCCACCGCCGAGGGTTCCGTTGCCTTCTACGTGCCGGAATGCCGCCCGCTCATCCGCAACGCCGTCCGCGAGTGCGCGCGGCTGGGCAAGCCGTTCGACCTGGAGCTGCGCATCCGTTCCCTGTCCGGCCAGGAGGTCTGGGTCCGGTCGATCGGCGAGGCGGTCCGCGACGACGCCGGCCGCATCCACCGCGTCCAGGGAACCTGCCAGGACATCTCCCAGATCAAGAGGAACGAGGAACGCATCGCGGAACAGGCCGCGCTGATCGACGAATCGCGCGACGCCATCATCGTGCGTGGGCTCGACGACCGGATCCTCTTCTGGAGCAAGGGGGCCGAGCGCCTGTACGGATGGACCGCCCTGGAGGTCGCCGACCGGTCGCTGCCGGACCTCCTGAAGGCCGATTCCGGACGGTTCCAGCTCGCCAGCCGCGCGGTCCGCGGCTCGGGTGCATGGAACGGGGAACTGGCCGTCTCGTCGCGCAGCGGAGCGATCCTGACCCTCGACAGCCGTTGGACGCTGCTGCGGGACGGGGAAGGGCGTCCGAAGTCGATCCTGGCGATCGACACCGACGTGACGGAGCGGAAGAAGCTGGAGCAGCAGTTCCTCAGGGCGCAGCGGATGGAGAGCATCGGGACGCTGGCGGGAGGCATCGCGCACGACCTGAACAACGTGCTCGCGCCGATCCTGATGTCGATCGAACTGCTCCGCCTCGAGAACTCCGCCACGGAGCGGAACGAGGTGCTCGACACCATCGAGTCCAGCTCCCGCAGGGGGGCGGACATGGTCAACCAGGTGCTCTCGTTCGCTCGCGGCGTCGAGGGCCGGAGGGTGACCCTGCAGGTGCGGCACCTCATCCGCGACGTCGCCAAGATCGCCTCCGAGACATTCCCCCGGAACATCGAGATCCGGACGCACACCCCGGGCGACCTCGAGCCGGTTCTCGGCGATCCCACCCAGATCCACCAGGTCCTGCTGAACCTCTGCGTGAACGCCCGCGATGCGATGCCGCAGGGTGGGGTCCTGACCCTCTCGGCCCGGAACCTCGTCGCCGACATGCAATACGCCGGGCTCATCCCCGAGGCGCAGGCGGGGCGCTACATCCTCATCGAGGTCGAAGACACCGGTACCGGGATGGATCCGGAGACCATCGAGAACATCTTCGACCCGTTCTTCACCACCAAGGAGCCGGGGAAAGGCACCGGGCTTGGGTTGTCCACGTCGCTGGCCATCGTTCGTAGCCACGGCGGATTCTTCCGGGTCCACAGCGAGCCCGGCAGGGGATCCTGCTTCCGCGTGCATTTGCCCTCGACCGTGGGCGCCGACGAAACGCCCAAGGCCCCCGAACCGGTGCTTCCCCGGGGCAACGGCGAATGGATCCTGGTGGTGGATGACGAGCCCGCGGTTCGCCAGGTCGCCCGCCAGACCCTGGAGGCTTTCGGATACCGCGTTGCGACCGCGTCGGACGGCGCCGAGGCGGTCGCGATCTACTCGGCTCGACCGGGCCAGTTCGCGGTGGTGTTGACCGACATGATGATGCCGGTGATGGACGGTCCCGCGACGATCGAGGCGGTCCTCCGGCTCGATCCCTCGGCCCGGATCATCGCCGCCAGCGGCCTGAGCTTGGACGGTCGCATCGCCGCGGAGGTCAGTTCCCGCATCCGGCATTTCCTCCCGAAACCCTATTCCGCGGAGACCCTTCTGGCGGCGGTCCATGGGTTGCTTTCCGGTACGCCGCCAGCGGTGCCACTCGGCCCATCCACCCCTTGAGTGACGCATCGGATCCGGCGCCATCCGAGGAGTCCATCGATTTTTCCCAGGCTCGGTTCCCGGAGGTTTCCGGGACCTCCCCGATGTCCACATCGTTTCCGTATCAGGGATTTCCTGATCTGTCCCGGGTTGGCACTTGGAACGGGTAAGGTGATGTTCTTGTTTGTGCAGCGTCCTCCGAATGGAGCCATCCCGAACCAAGCCATTGAAGTCGACGGTATGACGTGCCCAAGTCGACCCGATCATCCAGCGGATCAGGAACCCGCCGGGAAACCGGATTCGCATGCCCCGGCCCCGTCGGATGACACCCCGACCGAGAAGGCGCTTCGGCTCTCCGAACAGCGATTCTCCAACCTCTTCCGCAACAGCCCCGCCGCGATCGGCATCTCCACGGTCCGCGACGGACGGCTCATCGATGTCAACGAACGCTACTGCGACCTCGTGGGCTATTGCCGTGACGAGCTGCTCGGAAGGACCGTCCGGGAGCTGCGCCTGCATGTCGACGGCCATGACCGTGATGCCGTCATGCAGCGCCTGCTCCAGGATGGCAGGATCACCGGTGTCGAAACCCGCTTCCGCCGCAAGGACGGCGAACTGCGGGACATCATGGTCAACCTCGAGATGCTGGAGCTTGCCGGCGAGGCGGAGCCGGTGATGGTCGCGCAGATCGTCGACATCACCGAACGGAACGCGGCGGAGCAACGGCTCATCCAGAGCCAGGCGCTTCTGAAGATGGCTTCCCGCATGAGCCGCCTGGGGGCATGGCAGGTCGAGCTTCCCTCGCTGGAGGTCCGGTGGTCCGACGAGGTCCGCGAGATCCTTGGCGTCTCGGCCGATTTCCGTCCCAGCGTGGAGGTGTCCCTCGAGCTCTACCACGCCGACCATCGCGCCCTGATTGGCGAGGCGGTGCGGCGGTGTGGCGCCGAGGGTGCCCCCTTCGATGTCGAAGCCCGCATCCAGCGCAGGGACGGGAACGAGGTCTGGGTCCGGGTCCTGGGCGAAGCGGTCCGGGATGACGTCGGCCGCATCATCCGGGTCCAAGGGACGTTCCAGGACATCACCCGTCGGCGAAAGGACGAGGAGCACCTGCGTCTCCTCGAGAACTGCATCTCCCGGCTCTCGGACATCGTCGTCATCACGGAGGCGGAACCGGTGACCGACCTGGGGCCGAGGATCGTCTACGTCAACGACGCCTTCGAGCGCCGCACCGGCTACAGTCGGGAGGAGGTTCTCGGCAAGGCCCCCCGGATCCTCCAGGGTCCCAAGACCCAAAGGCAGGCCCTGGACCGCATCCGGACGGCCCTCGAGGGCTGGTCCCCGATCCGCGAGGAACTGATCAACTACACCAAGTCGGGCGAGGAGTTCTGGCTGGAACTCGACATCGTCCCGGTGGCGGATCCGACGGGCTTCTACACCCATTGGGTCGCCATCCAACGCGACATCACCGGCCGCAAGCGGTCCGAGGAGGCGCTGCGGGTCAGCGAGGAACGGTTTCGGCTCCTGGCGAAGGTTTCGAACGACGTGATCTGGGACTGGGACCTCGGCTCCGGACAGGTTTGGTGGAACGAAGGCCTCCCGACCTTGCTCGGGGGACGTCCCCAAGGCGTGGAGACGGTCTCCGGTCGCTGGAACGGCATCGTCCATCCCGAAGATCGCGAAACCGTGGCCTTGAGCCTCCGCAAGGCCATGGAAGGATCCGGGGACGAATGGCAGGCAGGCTACCGCATCCTCCGCGTGGACGGCGGGATCCTGCACGTCGTCGACCGCGGACACATCATCCGTGACCCCGAGGGGAGGCCGGTCCGCATGGTCGGTGGGATGACCGACGTCACCGAGCGCCGGAGGTCCGAGGAACGCCTCGCGGAACAGGCCGCGCTGATCGACCAGACCCGGGACGCCATCGTCGTCCGGGACCTCCAGGGCTTGGTCCGGTTCTGGAACAAGGGCGCGGAACGCATCCACGGCCGGCCGGCTTCGGCGGCGGTGGGTCACGACATCCGCGAACTGGTCGCCTTCGACCGGGACCAGTTCGATGCGGCCGTTGGTGCCGTCGTCGCGGATGGCGTCTGGAACGGGGAACTGAATGCCGTCTCCGCCGACGGAAAGGACATCCGCCTCGACTCCCGCTGGACCCTGCTCCGTGATGCGCAAGGGACCGCCCGGTCCATCCTGGCCGTCGACACCGACGTCACCGAACGCAAGAGGCTGGAGTCGCAGTTCCTCAGGGCCCAGCGGATGGAGAGCATCGGCACCCTCGCCGGAGGGATCGCCCACGACCTCAACAACGTCCTCGCGCCGATCCTGATGTCGATCGAGCTGCTCCGCCTGGAAATGGAGGCCCAGGAGCGGTCCGAGATCCTTGACATCATCCGGTCGGCGGCGCAGCGCGGATCGGACATGGTGCGCCAGGTCCTCTCGTTCGCCCGCGGGGTCGAGGGTCAACGCGTCGTCGTCGAGCTGAAGCACCTCATCCGCGACCTCTCCAAGATCGTCTCGGAGACGTTCCCCAGGAACATCGAGCTCCGCACGGAAACCGCACCGGCCCTGCGCCCGGTGCTGGGCGACCCGACGCAGATCCACCAGGTCCTCCTCAACCTCTGCGTGAACGCCCGGGATGCCATGCCAAACGGCGGGATCCTGACCGTGGAATCGTCCAACTTCACGGTCGACGACCAGTTCGCGAGCCTCGTCCCGGATGCCCGTTGCGGCGACTACGTCCGGATCGAGGTCGGGGACACCGGCACCGGGATCCCTCCGGCCAACCTCGAGAAGATCTTCGACCCGTTCTTCACCACCAAGGAGCACGGGAAGGGGACCGGTCTCGGGCTCTCCACCTCCCTCGCCATCGTACGCAGCCATGGGGGATTCATCCGCGTCCACAGCGAACCCGGCCGTGGCTCCCGTTTCGCGGTCCACATCCCGGCGACCGAACTTACGTCCCGCCGGCCGGAGACCCATGCCGACGAGATCCCGCGAGGCCATGGTGAGCGGATCCTGGTGGTGGAGGACGAACCCGCCGTCCGTGCGGTCACCCGTCAGACCCTGGAGCAGTTCGGCTATGAGGTGCTCGTGGCGGCGGATGGCGTCGAGGCGGTTTCGGTCTATGCCCAGAACGCCGGCAAGGTCGACCTGGTGTTCACCGACATGATGATGCCGGTGATGGACGGCCCTGCGACGATCCAGGTCCTGCGTCGGATGGATCCCCGTCTTCGGATCCTTGCAGCCAGCGGACTGGGGCAGGCCGCGAACACGGGGAACGCCATCTCCGCGGAACCGTTCCGGCTTCTTGCCAAGCCCTACACCGCAATGGAATTGCTCCGGACGGTTCGGGAGGTCCTTCAGTCGGAGGTTCCGGGACCACCGGCCCCCGACCTGAGCCAGCCGTCGAACTCGCGATAGAACGCAGCGTCCCGGTGCGAACCCTGCCAGTGGCCCTCGTCGGGGAATTCCCACAGGCGCTTGGGTCCATCGTAGCCTTGGAAGAGACGGCGTCCGGATTCCGGCGGGATCACCTCGTCCGCCCCGGCCACCACCACCGCCAAAGGACCTCGATAGCCGGTCAGCCATTCCGAGGACGGGAACCGGTCCCTCAGCAGGAGTCGGACGGGAAGCCACGGATAGTGGCTGGCCGCCGCCTCGGCGAGTTCGCGGAACGGCACGAGCAACAGGAC